>NZ_MUFA01000013.1:0-77018 GCF_001995955.1 Salinivibrio sp. PR6
GTGTTAGTACTCTGTGGCGCTGGCGTCGAGATGGCAAAATGCCGCCCGTGGTTGCACTTAGCTCTAGAGTCGTGGGCTGGCAGAGAAAAGACATTGAACAGTGGTTAAAAGAACAAACAATAGATGCGAATTGCCACAGAGGGAACAATGTTCTCGCTTCACTTTCATAAACATAAAGTATTTCATTTTTTACGATTAATTACGCGTATAAAAATGCTCTTGCAGGAGCTGTGTTCCTGCTTTGGTCTATCTCAGGTAGCCATGTTCTGCTCAAGTCTTCATAAGTTGAACGGAGAACGATGTTCTCCGAATAGCGAAAGACAGATTTGCGTATTATCCGACTCGTGTTCAGGGATCTCAGGAAAAGGCTGATAGCTTTCAAACGCTACTGCGAGAACACTGTTCTCGCTCATGTCATCAAAAACTAAAGTTTTGCTCATTTAATTAATAGATAAAAAAGCGCTCTCAGTGCTGGACTCTCTGGAGAGAAATATTTATCCATCATCTTCATAAGTGGGTTCATCAGAACCAATGGGGTAATGAACGTAAGATCTGAAACACTTTTTGCCTCAAAACCAGTTAGAGCCGAATTGATATAAGTATAGTAACGACAAGAGAAACAGGAATGAATTGAATGTCTCACTTCTTTATTGATTATTTGGCATCAGGGTTAGTGTCCTGGCTCTGTTGTTTGAGGGAGTTCACAGCTTTGAGGCTGAGCGTTGGCTGACTCTGGACTTTTTACTGTAACTAAGAAACAAGTGCTGGTTGCTTCAGGAAGTGTTTGCTCAGTGCTCACATTGCTATCGGCATGCCAATTTTTTAGAACAACCCCCACTCCAATTAAAG
This sequence comes from Salinivibrio sp. PR6, assembly GCF_001995955.1. Classification (NCBI taxonomy): domain Bacteria; kingdom Pseudomonadati; phylum Pseudomonadota; class Gammaproteobacteria; order Vibrionales; family Vibrionaceae; genus Salinivibrio; species Salinivibrio sp. PR6. The sequence continues at coordinate 850 of NZ_MUFA01000013.1, forward strand.
CGGCACAGATAGTCAGAGTGAAAGACAAAGGTAGTTTGTCTCTAAGTAGTGAGAAATTTTTCTGCTCGTCCACCCACTCAATCTGGTGCTGCCAGAAAAACTTATAGTGTGCGTACCAATCGCTAAAGAGGATCTGCTTACTAACATTGCCGCTGTAGTAGCTAGACTCTATCTCAGATAGCTCTTGCTCAAAAGCAGAAGTGTCAGCGCCATTGTCTGATTTCACACGACAATATAAGTCTCTCAATTTGTTGTAAGATTGAGTTAGTTTTACGCCTGCTTCTTCATATTTATCTTTTTGTGAGTCATACATAGTAATGTACAGGCTGACAATACCAAGGATGATGAATGTAGCAGATAAAAGTTTAGTTGAGAGCCCATCTAAAACAAGAGCATAGACACCAAATGCCATGGAGAAAAAGCTAATCAATCCAGGGGTTTTGCTCACAATGTCATAAGTGGCCAAGTGCTTTTTAGCCCCAAAACCGACGTTATAGCCAGTTGTGGCAATATTCTTTAGCAACTCATCTTTGTTCATAAACATCTCATTGAATCGGGACGTGAATGCGGTCTTTGGCTACAACGATACCATTTTTAATGGCATAGCATTCAACTATATGCTCACCTTTGAAACTTGTTGATTCACTGCGTCTTTTGTAACCGTCGTCATCAAAAATCTGACCACGAATGCAGTCTCTCTTCTGTGCTTCAGCTCCCCGATTTAGAACTTTCCATTTCAGTTGGTATGGCTCTGGCACTTGGATGTTAGAAACAGTGAACAAGAGCTTTTTATTTATGTGTAGGGGTAGCTTGCGTGCCAGCATGTCCGTTAAAAAGTGCTCCCTATAGCCTCTTTGAGACACTTCGCAGTCAAGGCTTAGTGGGTAACGAATGTCAATTGGGAAAAAGTCTTCGATAAATTGCTCTGTATTACGCCATGTGGAGCGGCTTTCTAAAGCATCAGCAACTGCTTTAGTAACTTTTGCTGCTACTGGGAATGGACGACCATAAACCTTTTTCCATATCTCGTGAGAAGCATCACCTGCATCAATGGCTTTAAGGCATAACTCGTAAGCTTTTTTGGCCTTACGTTGAAACTGTTTTTTCACTTTTACATGCTGACCACTACCTAATGCAGCGAAGCGATCTTGCTTTGGGAGCTTTGAGAGGTATTCAAAGAAGTCTCGGCTCATATAGTCATAGTAAAGAAAGCCTTTATCATCATAGTAGTCTGTTGATTTCAAAAAGTTATGAGCAAGCGTATCGATAAGCAGCCCCCCCATTCCAACACCATGCTTATTCTTCCAGGCTCGGGCCATTCTGCATAAATTACGCAAGTTGTTGTTCTTTTCTCTACTAAACTCCGTCATTGCTGCAATTTCTTCACTGGGTTTAGTGATTTTCCAACTACCACCATTATAGGTATCAGGATATTTGAAACTGCCGTCATCCTGTTTAAACACTGGCTGAACTTCAATATGAAAGTTCGTATATGTTACCGTAACAACGAGTCTATCGACGCGAACATTAGTTGTTGGGTATCGTGCTTTGATAGCACTACGAACATCGCTGAGGAGCTGGGACTGTTTCCCATCTTTATAATAATCCCATTTACCTTTGGGCATGATATACAGCATATCCAGGTCAGAAATGCCTTTGATGGCTGTCCAGCGGCCATATGAGCCTACTCGGAGACTATTAGCTTTTTTAGATTCAGTATCACGAAAGTTCTTGTTTAGGCTGACTGTGATTTCATCGTAACGGTTACTGATCTTATCTGAATTGTCGATCTTCAAATTTTGCAAGAAATCACGGAACATCTCTGTAATAGCCATATTTTCTCCTTATTTCTTGTCTTTCGGTGGATGAGGATCATTTCCATAGCTATTGCCAGCTCTAATCTTTCCATCTCGACCGTGAACCTTGGTGTCAGTGCGTTGATTGCGGGCAATTTCTTCCGCTCTCTCAATAGCTTCCTTTTGTGTTTGAGTAACTTTCGTCGCTTTATTGTTTCCTGCGCCTTTAACTGCCCATCCGTCTGGATGCTTCACTACATGCTGGTTCTTTCTTGTAGACATATGGTTATTCCTCTTTTTGAAATAGATACAACCTTTTCGCAAACCTCCAGTACGCTGCTCACAACCCCATATATACGAACAAAGGAAACATAAAACACAATATATAGTGTTTTGTTTGACCATTCAAGGTGTGTGTGTATTGCTATCCTAGATTTGATGGAAAGTTCGCGAACTTCATATTTTTAAAGTGGATTATTGAGTAGAGAGTCAGTAATTAGTGTGGTGGCATGGCGAGTCTGGATAGCACATTAGAGGCTTTGCTATACCTCGGGTAGTCCACTAAATGCTCATTAAGCAGTGCATGTAACACTGAAACATCCAAAAATAATTTATAAATTGATTACTATTATAGCCTCCACATTTTCCATTAAAGAAGCTCACTCATCTCTAGCACACTGTCGGCTTGCGATAGCAAGTATTCACACTTTGTTTGGATGAGTGAGACTCATAGCTCTATGTGTTCATGTTCCCCATCGTCGATTCCTTGAGCGTCGGTAAGGTCAATCGCTTCCTTCAGAGCATTTTTTATAGCACCAACGGTTTCTACCATTATGGAAGCCATCTTGGAACCTGAACAATCGAGCAGAGCACCGATAACCTGGAGGTAAGTCAGTTGCCTGACAGCCATCAATCACATGTTTTCGTTGAACAACATCAGAAGCCTCGATATAGGCACGATCGAACCGCTCTATTATCATTGTCCTCGTCTTCCCAATGCGAGTTAACTCGACATTAGCGACGTCCAAACCAGCTAGCTTGGCTAGTGTCATGCAGAAGAACTCATAAACAGCAATACACGGTGCTTTACCGCTTTCATACTTCAGAATGTAGTTTGAACTTAATTTTCCTTCACCAATCCCCCATTCATCACCGCGCTTAAGTACGTTTAACTTGTTTTGCACACCAGCAACCGAAAGGTGAACCTTACCGTCCCAATAAACTAAAGGTGCAAAGTTACGCTTTAGTCAGTCTACCAACTCCTCATTAGGTACAGGCCTAAAGCGGGTTTCTTGAGGCTCCGAACCTGACACTCGAAAAGATAATGCGCCAGATGTTTCCGCACCAAGCTTACGAATCAGCCCGAACATGTGCCATTAAACACGTCTAGCTGTTGCAACTTACTCATACCAACCGTCCTGACTGCTTATCACGCTGTTTTCAGCGTGGGAGGTTATTTGGCTATGTGGACGAGCAAGTAGGTTTAGGTCGATAAGGCGTAACGACAGCCCTAAGATGTCCATGAGGACAAGTACATTGGCAAAGGTGACACTGGTATCGCCTTTTTCTACTTTCATGACTGTTCTGCGAGATAAATTGGCTTTTGAAGCGAGATCATCAATACGCCAACCTCTATCGGTGCGCTTTGAGCGAATGGCGCTCCCCAGCGTTTCCATACTAAACTCGGTATCCAAATCAGGCATAGGTTGTGCCTTTACACTCTTACCTTTTTTCATAAGTGCCTTTTAATGTACTTTTGTCACTATCGAGTTCGCCTCAATACATAAGTTCACTATAAATCACTTTTGTGGTGAATGTATAAGAGATCATCTATAAGTACAATTTAAGTTACTTATGGTTGGTTTGTGGGTTTAATCTCTCCTTGCTCTCTATGGGAGAGATTTATCCGCCAGAAGGACACATTTGGCAACAGCGCAGTATTCGGATTAGTATTGGGAGAAGACAGAGAAGAGTGCGTGAACGGGGCTTACCTGACCCATTACCTGACCCAAAATCGTCAGGTACAAAAAAAGGTTAGTAAACACTACGCTTACTAACCTTCTAGAACCTGGTGGCCCCTCCCAGACTTGAACTGGGGACCAATCGATTATGAGTCGACTGCTCTAACCACTGAGCTAAGGGGCCGAATGGAATGGGATTATAGGGGAAGGCTCACAGGGTGTCTAGCTGTAAGGGGGGCGAATTCAGTATGCTTTTTGAGCACTTAGCGTGTTGCGGATAAACAAGCGCCGCCAATGTGGCGGCACTCACGCTCTGCTTGCTTAGGAGGCTGCCGCCTTATTGCATGGCAGGGTCTTGGCTGTCTTCAGCCGGCCAGGTGCTGTTGTCGTCTTCTGGCATTGGCTGCGTGTCGCAATCCGTGCCGCCGTCTGGGCAGGTTACCACGGGTTGGTCGCCTTGTGGTTGGCTGGCTTCGTTGGCCATCGCGGGGCCGGCGAGACCAACCATCATCATGAGTGCGCTAAGAGTCAGTGCTTTGTTTTGTGTTTTCATCATGTTCTCCTTCCTAGTATTGTCGTTGCCCTTGAGGACATAAACACTATCTCGCACTCATCGCGCGGCCCTGTCATTCCCCCGCTATAAGGCAGTAAAAGGATTGTCTAGTTTGTCGCCAATTTATCAGCATTGTCAGTGCTTGATTAAATCCCCCTCCCGCGGTCAGAAAACCATCAAAACGGTGTGTTATTGGTCAATTTATGGCCTTTACGCTCGGATTTGTCGCTTGCATATTGCTAGCACGCGCTTTACCATCAGAGAATAATTAAACATAAATATCGATTTAATATTCATTTTGGCGCGTTATTTAGGGATAGATATGAAAAGCGACCTCTACCAGCAATCACTGCTCACCTTACTCGACTTGTCACCTCAGCAAATCCACGATCTGATTGATGATGCCGCCGCACTTAAAGCGGCCAAAGCTCGCGGTGAGGAAACGCCGCAGCTAACAGGCAAAAATATTGCGCTGATTTTTGAGAAAACCTCGACCCGTACGCGCTGTGCCTTTGAGGTGGCGGCGTTTGATCAAGGCGCGCAAGTCAGTTACCTCGGCCCTAGCGGCACCCAAATTGGCCATAAAGAAACCATGAAGGATACCGCGCGGGTATTAGGGAGAATGTACGATGGCATTCAATACCGTGGCTTTGGCCAAGAAGTGGTCGAGACGCTCGCCGCGCATGCCGGGGTGCCGGTGTGGAATGGCTTAACCGATGATTTTCACCCTACCCAGGTGTTGGCCGATCTGCTCACCATGCAAGAGCACAGTGACAAACCGCTTGATCAAATCGCGTTTGCGTATGTGGGGGATGCGCGCAACAACATGGGCAATTCGCTATTGGTCGGCGCGGCGAAAATGGGCATGGATCTGCGCCTGATTGGCCCCAAAGCCTATTGGCCTGAGGCTGATTTGATTGCCGCCTGCCAAGATATCGCCGCCAATACTGGCGCGACGATCACCTTAACCGAAGACACCGCAGCGGTGAACGGCTGTGATTTTGTGTATACCGATATCTGGGTGTCGATGGGTGAGCCCGAATCGGTCTGGGCGCAGCGCGTGGCCGATCTCACCCCTTATCAGGTTAACCCCGGTTTGATGGCCGCCACCGCGAATCCACACGCTAAGTTTATGCACTGTTTGCCTGCCTTTCATAACGATGAGACTGGTGTGGGTAAACAAATCGCCGATCAATACGGGCTTAATGGCTTGGAGGTGACCGACGCGGTGTTCGAATCTGAGCAGTCGATCGTCTTTGACCAAGCAGAGAACCGTATGCATACCATCAAGGCTGTGATGGTTGCCACACTCGTCAACGCAAGCACGTAAACGATTGCACTTTTGCTTGCACGACATAAATAGGGGCGTATAATTCGGCCAGATTTCACTACACGGCCAGAAGTTATGTTGGTTATTCCACCCACAAACAGCGATTTATCCGCCCCATTGCGGGACGGTATCCGCATTGGTCGTGATCGTAAAAACCTCCGTTTCGGAGGTTTTTTTTTGCCTGTAGCACACTGCAAAGAAAGGGACTCGCGTTATGGCCAATACGCTTTATAACAAACATATTATTTCCATTCCCGAGCTCAGCCGCGACGAGCTGGAGTTAATCGTCGCCACGGCGGGCGAGCTAAAAGCGCGCCCTAACCCGACGCTGTTGAAGAATAAAGTGATTGCCAGCTGCTTTTTTGAGGCGTCGACGCGCACACGTTTGTCGTTTGAAACCGCGATTCAGCGCCTTGGCGGCTCAGTGATCGGCTTCCCCGACGGTGGCAATACCTCGTCAGGTAAAAAAGGCGAAACCTTGGCCGACTCAGTGCGGGTGATTTCTTCGTATGTCGATGGCTTTGTGATGCGCCACCCCAAAGAAGGCGCAGCGCGGTTGGCCTCGGAGTTCTCTGAAGGTGTGCCTGTAGTGAACGGTGGTGATGGCGCTAACCAGCATCCAACCCAAACCCTGCTCGACCTGTTCTCGATTTACGAAACCCAAGGCCGGCTCGATAACCTCAACATTGCCATGGTGGGCGATCTGAAATATGGCCGAACCGTGCATTCACTGACGCAAGCCTTGTCAAAATTCGAGGGTAACCGCTTTTTCTATATCGCCCCGGATGCCTTGGCGATGCCTGAGTATTTGTTAGATGAGCTGACTGCCGCGGGCCACCCGTATAGCCTGCACAGTAGCATCACCGATGTGGTGCCTGAGCTGGATGTATTGTATATGACGCGGGTACAAAAAGAGCGCTTTGATGAATCAGAGTATGCGCACATTAAAGCGGCGTTCATTTTAAATGCGGGGATGCTGCGTGATGCCAAACCCAACATGAAGGTGATGCATCCCCTGCCCCGTGTGGATGAAATTACTGTGGATGTCGATAAAACCCCGCACGCCTATTACTTTGAGCAAGCTGAGAACGGCGTCTATGCGCGAGAAGCCCTGCTGGCACTGGTATTAAACGAACAGGTTGAAGGAGTTGCAAAATGAGCACGGATAACAAACTACAAGTTGAAGCCATCTGTCACGGCACGGTGATCGATCATATTCCCGCGCACATTGGCTTTAAGATCTTAAACCTGTTTCAAATGCACGGCAGCGATCAGCGGATCACCATTGGCCTTAACTTGCCATCGTCGGCGTTAGGCTGCAAAGATCTGATCAAAATCGAGAACGTAGTGATCAGCGAAGATCAGGCCAGCCAACTCGCTTTGTACGCCCCACAGGCAACCGTGAATCAAATTGAAGATTACCAAGTGGTCGCCAAGTTGCCGCTGACCTTGCCTGAGGTGATTCAAGGCGTGTTCCGCTGCCCAAACTCTAACTGTATTACTCACGGTGAGCCGGCGGTCGATAGCTCATTCCGCGTGCTGAGTGAAGCAGACGATGTGAAGCTGCGCTGCAAATACTGTGAGAAAGTGTTCTCGCGCGAGATCATGACCGAGCGTCATTGATTCAGACGCCGTATATTGAGGGCGTCGAGTCGGGCGCCTTTTCTGTGCGGCAGGCTCCCTGCGCATAAAAAAACCAGCACTTGGGTGCTGGTTTTTTGTGTCTTACCTTCAGGTAGAACTTGCGACGCGGTTATTTCACCACGGTTAGCGTCGGCTTGCCTTTTTTGCTTGGCGTAGCCGGCGTGTCGTCTTCGTCATCGGCTTGCGGCAACGCGTCTGGATCGTCAACGCTGTCAACCGACACCAAAGGCGGCTCGTCGTCTTCTACCTCGCTGGATGAGGGAGATTGTTCAAACATTTCCTCCTCATCGGCCTGCGCGTAGGCGGGCTCCATATCAAACATGGTGCCGGCACCATTTTCACGCGCATAGATGGCGAGCACCGCAGCCATAGGCACGAGGACTTGTTGAGGCTTGCCACCAAAGCGGGCATTAAAGCACACATGGTCGTTGCTAAGCTCTAAGTTTCCCACCGCACGCGGGGCAATGTTGAGAACAATTTGTCCGTCTTTGACGTAGTCAAACGGGACTTGTACCCCAGGTAACGTCGCGTCCACCACCATGTGTGGGGTGAGATCGTTATCCAGTAACCAATCATAGAACGCGCGGACCAAATAGGGGCGGCGTGGTGTCATCGCAAATTCTGATGTAGACATTATTGACCTGTTAGTCGCATTTCACGTTCAGCTTCTGTCAGTGAGGCGAGAAACGAATCACGCTCAAACAGACGCGTCATGTAGTCTTTTACTTGCTTCGCGCCTGGGCCAGTTAGCTCAATACCCAGTGCCGGCAAACGCCACAGCAGCGGGGCTAAGTAGCAATCCACCAAGCTAAACTCTTCGCTTAGGAAGTAGGGATCTTCGGCAAATACCGGTGCCAGCGCCAGAAGCTCTTCACGCAGCTGCTTACGCGCTTTGTCAGCGTCGTCAGCACTGCCTTCCATAATTTGGTCAACCAAGGTATACCAGTTGCGCTTGATGCGATACATCATCAAACGGCTTTGTGCACGGGCAACAGGGTATACCGGCATCAATGGCGGGTGAGGGAAACGCTCATCCAAGTATTCCATGATGATATCCGCGTTGTACAACGCTAACTCACGGTCTACCAAGGTTGGAACAGAGTTATAAGGATTTAAGTCAACCAGATCTTCTGGCAGATTATTCGGATCCACCAGCTCGATTTCTACACTGACACCTTTCTCTGCGAGGACGATGCGTACCTGATGACTATAGAGATCAGATGCGTCAGAGAATAACGTCATCACCGAGCGTTTATTGGCAGCAACAGCCATCAACCCCTCCAGGATGTTCAATAACAATAGAAAGCAATGGGGACCTAAAGTCCCCATTGCGGATTAGCAACACACTAGATTAACCGATCAGTGCACATCGCGCCAATATTCTTTCTTGAGGAAGTACGCCAAAATCAAGAATACCACGAAGAAACCAATCACCCACCAGCCCAGTTGCTGGCGCTCTAGCTTCACAGGTTCCCCTGAATATTCAAGGAAGTTAACCAGATCGCGCACCGCATTATCGTACTCGCTAGCACTGAGTTCGCCGTTGCCGTCAGACTTGAGACCCACAAACTCTTCCACCGGCTCACCGTCCACCATACGTGTTTCGTACACTTTACGGGGTGTGCCTTGAAGCTCTTCAAGCACGTGTGGCATACCCACGTTCGGGAACACGGTGTTGTTCACGCCAAATGGGCGAGATGGGTCGACGTAGAACGAACGTAAATAGGTATAGAGCCAGTCCACACCACGCACACGTGCCACCAAGGTCAGATCGGGAGCGGGTGCACCGAAGTACTGCGCGCCCGCCTCTTGTGTCATGGCGTTTTTCATCAACTCGCCGTAATCGGCATTCTTATCGACAATCAGGTTGTCTTCCATCAAGTCTTTAGGAATATTGAGATCTTCGGCCACACGCTGATAACGCTGATACTGCGTAGCATGGCAACCAAAACAGTAGTTCATGAACAGTTTGGCGCCACGTTGCAATGAGGCTTTGTCCGTCAAATCATTGTTGGCTTCGTCCAAGTGGACATTGCCACCGGCGGCCATCGCCAAAGAGGGCAACAGCGCGCACAAGATTACAATCCATTTTCTCATTTGAATGTCACCCTCTCTGGTAGCGGTTTTGTTGCCTCATTTTTGCTGTAGAAGAACAACAGCACGAAGAACATGAAGTAACAGAAGCTGAAGATCTGCGCCAGCAAGGTGTACGTTGGGGTTGCTGGCAACGCGCCCAGAATACCCAGAGCAATAAAGGCAATCACAAATTGGACGATGTTCGCCAAGTGCAGCTTGCTGCGGTAGCGGTATGAGCGCACACGGCAGCGGTCAAGCCACGGCAGGATGAACAGCATCACAATCGACGCGCCCATGGCAATAACACCAATTAGCTTGTCTGGGATCGCACGCAAAATCGCGTAGAACGGCGTGAAGTACCAAACAGGGGCAATGTGCTCAGGGGTCTTCAGCGGGTTAGCCGCTTCAAAGTTGGGTGGCTCAAGGAAATAACCGCCCATTTCGGGATTAAAGAAAATCACGTAGGCGAACAAGATGCCGAACACACCCACACCAATCAAATCTTTCACTGTCCCGTAAGGGTGGAAAGGAATCGAATCAATGATCTTATATTTCTTGGTGTAATCCGGGTGGAACTTGAACTGTGACTGCTGGCCATCGTCATCTGCCTCACCTTTCGGTAGTTTAGTGTCGATACCATCCGGGTTGTTTGAGCCCACTTCGTGCAGTGCAAGCACGTGCAATGCCACCAACAGCAAGAGCACAATCGGCAGTGCAATCACGTGGAGGGCAAAGAAACGGTTCAAGGTCGCGCCAGAGACAACGTAGTCACCACGAATCCACAGTGTTAGGTCATCACCAATCACTGGGATGGCCCCGAACAAGGAGATGATAACCTGTGCGCCCCAGTACGACATTTGTCCCCATGGCAGCAGATAGCCCATAAAGGCCTCAGCCATCAGCACCAGGAAGATCAGCATACCAAATAGCCATAACAGCTCACGTGGCTTTTGGTAGGAGCCGTAGATCAGGCCACGGAACATATGCAGGTAGACCACCACAAAGAAGGCCGAGGCCCCGGTGGAGTGCATATACCTCAAGAGCCAGCCGTACTCCACATCACGCATGATGTATTCAACAGACGCGAATGCGCCTTCCGCTGAAGGTACGTAGTTCATGGTTAGCCAAATCCCAGTAAGAATTTGGTTAACCAGAACCAGCATTGCGAGCACCCCAAACATATACCAGAAGTTGAAGTTCTTCGGCATGGGGTACTCAGTCATGTGTTTGCGATACGCATTCATCGCTGGAATGCGTTTCTCAACCCAGTTCAGCAAGTTTTCCATTACGCAGTCCCCTCATCTTGTCCCACGAGTACCCGTTTGTCGTCCAAGTACATATAAGGTGGAACGACCAGGTTTAGTGGTGCAGGTACGCCTTGGAATACGCGTCCTGCCATGTCAAATTTGGAACCATGACACGGACAGAAGAACCCGGCTTTCACCCCACTCACTTGCTCACTGAAGCTGTCAGGCAGGTAGGTTGGCGAACAACCTAGATGGGTACAGATACCAACCGCGACAAAAATTTCAGGTTTAATAGAGCGGGTCTGGTTGGCTGCGTATTCTGGCTGTTGCGGCTGTGCCGAACCGGGATCACGAAGCTGGTCCTCGAAGCTAGACAGCTCTTCGACGACCGCGTCACTACGACGCACGATCCATACAGGTTTTCCTCGCCACTCAACACGGATCATTTGTCCGTCTTGTAGCTTACTGATATCGACTTCGACAGGCGCGCCCGCCGCTTTGGCTTTCGCGCTTGGGTTCCAAGACTTAATAAAAGGTACGGCAACTGCTACGGCCCCTAAACCGCCAACAACTGACGTCGTCGCAGTCAGGAAACGGCGTCGGCCGGTATTCACTGGCGCATTGCTCATCCAACATTCTCCCATGTGCTCCCGCTTGGATTTTTATTGTGTCCTTTGCGTCCATGGAGCGTACGGCTTACTTAAAAACGAATATGTAATAACGGCTGACTGGGATCAGTTCGATTAAATCTTAGCTGCTATTACGTCGGCTAGATGATAGAGAAAACCCTACTTTTTGACAAGATAAAGCTACCTTTTTGTAACAAATGTGAGCGGTGTGCACAGAATTGAGGAAAGGGTAATAAAAATGTTGGAAAGTGAGTGCTTATACACTGTTTTGAAAGGAAATAAATGAGTATTGCACCCAAGAATGACGGATAAATTGATGGATAAAAAAAGCCTGGCGTTGCCACCAGGCTTTTTGCAGCAAATCTGACTGGAACGTCGATTAACGCTTCGAGAACTGCGGGCTGCGACGTGCTTTGCGTAGACCCACTTTTTTACGCTCAACGCGACGAGCGTCACGCGTAACAAAGCCAGCTGCACGTAGCGCAGGACGTAGTGACTCGTCATACTCCATCAGGGCACGAGTGATGCCGTGACGGATTGCGCCAGCTTGACCAGAGATACCACCACCAGAAACAGTGATGTACAGGTCTAGCTTCTCGGTCATTTCTACCAGCTCAAGCGGCTGACGAACGACCATGCGAGCGGTTTCGCGACCGAAATAAGTCTCGAGAGAACGCTTGTTGATCTCGATGTTACCGCTGCCCGGCTTGATGAAGACACGCGCTGCGGAGCTTTTGCGACGGCCGGTGCCGTAGTATTGTTCTGCCATTGCTTTATTCCTCTTAGATGTCTAGTACTTGCGGTTGTTGTGCCGCGTGCTTGTGCTCAGAACCTGCGTAAACTTTCAGTTTACGGTACATAGCACGACCTAGAGGACCGCGTGGCAACATACCTTTAACGGCTTTTTCAATAACCAGTTCAGGTTTTTCCGCGATCAGTTTTTCAAAGCTGATTGACTTGATGCCACCAATGTAGCCAGTGTGGCTGTAGTACATCTTGTCAGACTTCTTGCGGCCAGTAACAGCCACTTTCTCAGCGTTGATAACAACGATGTAGTCACCGGTGTCAACGTGAGGAGTGTATTCTGGCTTGTGCTTGCCACGCAGACGCGTTGCAATTTCAGTGGCCAGACGGCCCAGCGTTTTGCCTTCAGCGTCTACAACGAACCAGTCGCGTTTTACAGTTTCTGGTTTAGCAACGAAAGTTTTCATGCTAATGATTACCCGATTAATAAGTTTCACTTCAGGAGCCTAAGCTCCCACTGTTAAGCGCCCATACATCACCCCTTCGAGTGGTGGTACACTCGGCCTAAGCCTTTCAACAGTAACGGTGGGTCGCGAGATTATAGGGAAGAGTGGAGAAAAAATCACCTCCTTTTGGCAAAAAAATTCGGTGGATTTTTTTCAGTTGGTGATTGTTTGGCTACTGCACACCATTGTGTTGCGGGACGCGCGCCGTTAGCGAGCTTGCGCCCCGCGTTCTATCCGATTTAGGGCAAATGCGGCAACGCAAGATAGTCATGGCTTTGCATCTCAATGAGGCGTGATTGGCAGCGCTTAAATTCAAACGCCAACCGTTCGCCTTGATAGAGGCTATCCATGGGTACCGCCGCCGAGATGATTAGCTTCACGCTACGCTCGTAAAACTCATCCACCAAGGCAATAAAGCGCCGTGCGGCGTCGTCTTGCGCCCCGGTTAGCTGAGGCATATCAGCCAGCAGCACCGTATGGTAAAGGCGTGCCAGCTCCATGTAGTCGGTTTGACTACGTGCCGATTGGCAAAGCTCAGCAAAACTAAAGTGCACCACCCCGTCGCCATTTTCGAGGGTTTGCAGCGGCCGATGATTCACTTCAATCACATCCTCTTTCACCCCGCCCTCGCCATTGAGCTTTTTAAAGTAGGCATGCATTTGCGCGGTGGCGGCGTCATCTAAAGGATGATGAAAGATCTCCGCTTGCTCTAGCGTGCGTAAGCGGTAATCAACCCCTGAGTCGACATTGACCACCTCACAATGCTGATTAATCAAGGCGATCGCAGGTAAAAAACGCGCACGTTGCAATCCATTCCAATAAAGCTCATCCGGCACGATGTTGGAGGTGGCCACTAGGGTAATACCACGCGCAAATAGGGCTTCCATTAAGGTGCCCAAAATCATCGCATCGGTGATGTCAGAGACAAAGAACTCATCAAAGCACAATACTCGGGTTTCTTGAGCAAACTTATCGGCGATTTGTGGCAGAGGGTCAACCTCGCCATCCAAGGTTTTGAGCTCTTGATGAACGCGATGCATAAAGCGGTGAAAGTGCATCCGCATCTTGTTCTCAAACGGCAAAGCGTGGAAAAACGTATCCATTAGGTAGGTTTTGCCGCGCCCCACCCCACCCCAGAAATATAAGCCTTTTACTGGGGTCACTGGCGCGGGTTCGCGCTTACGCCAAGGCAGCCAGCTGCGCTTTTCGGGCATGGTGGGGACAATGGGATTGGCGACCAAGCGATGGTAGAGATCATCGAGTTTCTCCACTGCCATACGCTGCGCCGGGTCTTCAATAAAATCGTTGTGGGTCAGATCGTTATTATAATGCTCGAGTGGCGTCATTCCGTGAAAGCCTCATTGGTTATCGCCTCGCACGCATAGTAACACGCCCCGTGAAAACGTCACACGTCGGGCGTCACCGCGCACAACAGACCAAACACGTAAGACAGTATCCCAAGCGGAAAGCGACGTGTATAGTGAGCTAAATCTTCCCTTGCTGAGTCATTGGGGAATGTACGATATTATTAGGTAGGCAAGTGATTTTACTTGTCTTGACTGACCCGTCAGTGGTATCTGTGGACAGTCAACTTGTGACTACAAGGAGCAGTTATGGCCTGGATTAATAGCCTGATCTTTCTCGTCATCGGTATCGCGGTAGGCTTCTTTATTGCCCGCATGACGACGCGCGATCTCAAACAACAAAAAAACATGAAAAGGGAGCTAGAAAAGTCACGTTACGAGCTGGAGCAATATCGCCAAGAGTTGGTGGATCATTTTGCCCAAAGCGCAGAGCTGCTCGATACGCTATCCAAAGATTACAACAAGCTCTATCAGCATATGGCAAAGACCTCGACCGATTTGATGCCGAATTTGCCCGATCAGGACAATCCATTTGCTAAACGGCTGGGTAAAATCACCGAAGTGAAGGCCGAAACAGCCAGTGAGCCGCCCAGAGACTACTCAGGCAGTGCCTCAGGACTGCTCAAAAGCGGTGAAGGTTCACGCGCGACGAGTTGATGGAGGATTGAACTTTTTCAGATTGCCCCCACTCTCACTTCATACCTCGACAATCGGAGTGTGAGTCTATGATGAAGAAGTCTTTACTAGCGATGAGTATCGCCGCGCTGACTCTTGGCGCGGCCTTTTCCCCTCTCCCAAGCCACGCTGCCCTACCGCAAACCGTAAACGGCGAAGCCATGCCGAGTTTGGCACCCATGTTGGAGAAGGTCTCTCCGGCCGTCGTCAGTATTGCCGTTGAAGGCAATAAAGTCGCGAAGCAGCGTATTCCAGAAGCCTTTCGTTTTTTCTTTGGCCCCAATCTACCGCCCGAACAAGCCCAAGAGCGCCCATTTCGCGGATTAGGCTCGGGAGTGATCATTGATGCGGATAAAGGCTATATCGTCACCAACCACCATGTGATTGATGATGCTGACCAAATCCGAGTACAACTAAAAGATGGTCGCGAGTACGATGCTACCTTGATTGGCAGTGACGAAATGTCTGACATCGCCCTCCTCCAGTTGGATGAAGATGCCAATAACCTCACACAGATCCCACTGGCCAACTCTGACGAGCTCCGCGTGGGCGATTTTGCGGTGGCGATTGGTAACCCGTTTGGACTGGGACAAACCGTTACATCAGGGATCATCTCAGCACTGGGACGCAGTGGTTTGAATTTGGAAAACTTTGAGAACTTTATTCAAACCGATGCGGCGATCAACAGTGGTAACTCGGGGGGCGCCCTGGTAAACCTTAATGGCGAGTTGATGGGGATCAACACCGCCATTTTAGGCCCCAATGGCGGGAACGTCGGGATTGGCTTTGCGATTCCGGTGAATATGGCGAAAAGCCTGGTCGATCAAATTATCGAGTATGGCTCGGTGCGCCGTGGCATGCTGGGTGTCACCGGGCGCGAGCTAACATCGGAGCTCGCCGATGCCTTTGGTCTTGCCACGCAACACGGCGCGTTTGTTAGCCAGGTGATGCCGGAATCGGCCGCGGAAGAAGCGGGGTTAGAAGCCGGTGACATCATCGTCTCGGTCAACGGCAAAAGCATTCGCAGCTTTGGTGAATTACGCGCCAAAATTGCCACCTTGGGCGCGGGCAAGCCTGTCACCTTGGGGGTTATCCGTGACGGTGAAAACCTAGAAATGGACACTACCCTCAAAGAAGCGAGCCAGACGCAAACCAAGGCCGACAACTTACACAAAGCCCTCACCGGTGCCGAGCTGAAAAATCACGACACCGAGCCGGCTGGGGTAGAAGTGACGGCCATTGAAGAAGGTTCACTCGCCGCGCGCTACGGGCTGCGTGAGGGGGATGTAATTGTCGGCCTCAACCGCCACAAGATTGAGAACCTCGGCGATTTGCGCAAGTTGCTTGAAGACAAGCCCAGCGTGTTAGCGCTCAATATCGTCCGCGACAACAGTTCCTTGTATCTGGTGATCCGCTAGTCCGCGCACGCGCGCCTGGCGCACACCGATTGATGCCTGCCTCCTCGGCAGGCATTTTTTTGCCCAGAGCGCGGTGATGATTTCCCCAACCCTCGCTGACAATGCTATTCTCTAGCTCCGCGTTAAGTTGCTTGAGGATGGCATTATTTATGCTGGCGTTATTGATTCGCTCTGTGATTATTGGCTTGGTGACGGCTGCCTTATTGTTGGTGGCGGTGCCGGACTTACGCTCGGGTCTGCTATCAGGCTTTTCAATTGCAGACAGCATCGAGGACGATCCCGTGGAGCTGGTGTCGTTTAATTACGCGGTTAAGCGCGCATCGCCGGCGGTGGTCAATATTTACACCCGCAACTACACCGGCAACGAACGATTAGCCCTCAACACTCAGGGGTTAGGCTCTGGGGTGATCATGAGCGCCAAAGGCTATATTGTCACTAACTACCACGTGGTCGCCGAGGCCGATCAGGTGATTGTGGCTTTGCAAGATGGCCGTATTTTCACCGCCCAAATGGTGGGCAAAGATCAACGCACCGACTTAGCGGTGATCAAGGTACAAGCCGATAACTTACCCGTGATCCCGGTCAACGAGCGTTATCAGCCTGCGGTGGGCGATACGGTGCTCGCGATTGGCAACCCCTATAACCTCGGCCAAACCACCACTTATGGCATTATTTCCGCGACTGGGCGTACCGGGATGAGCTTTTATGGCCGCCAAGACTTTTTACAAACCGATGCCGCAATTAACCGGGGCAACTCCGGCGGCGCCTTGGTCAACAGTCGCGGCGAGTTAGTGGGGATTAATACCGCCTCGTTCCAGCAAGCCACCGATTTGGAAACCTACGGCATCTCCTTTGCTATCCCCTACGGTTTGACCGAGAAGATCATGAATAAACTGATTGCCGATGGCCGAGTGATCCGAGGCTATATCGGGATTGATGGTCGCGATGTCAACCCAGTGATGGCGCGATTGCTGGATGCCGAGCAGCAACGAGGCGTCATGGTGTCTGGTGTTGACCAAGGGGGACCGGCGGATAAAGCGGGGATCCAACCGCAAGATTTAATCATTAAGATTGATGGTCAGTCCGTACGCGGGGCGCGCAGTGCCATGGATATGGTCACCGATACTCGCCCAGGCTCAACGCTAGATGTGACCCTTATTCGTGATGGTGARACCCTGACMYTGCCGGTCAAAGTGGGCGATGAAAGGCAGCGCCGCTAATACAATCGTTCTCGACGCTTATCGCGTCACGCCATAAAAAACGCCAGCAAGATGCTGGCGTTTTTGTGTCGAGTGAGTGGCAGGTTACTCCGCGTCAATCCGCTCTATTTTGGCTCCCAAGGCTTGGAGTTTATCCTCGATACGCTCATAGCCTCTATCGATATGATAAATCCGATCGACAATGGTCTCACCTTTGGCAATGCAGCCAGCAATCACGAGGCTTGCTGAGGCGCGTAAGTCGGTGGCCATCACCTGTGCCCCGCTTAAGCTGTCGGTATCACCACAGATCACTGTGTTGCCCTCAATTTCTGCATGTGCGCCCATGCGCTGCAGTTCAGGCACGTGCATAAAGCGATTTTCAAAGATGGTTTCGGTGATAATGCCCGTGCCTTTTGCCACCAAGTTGAGCAAGCTAAATTGGGCTTGCATATCGGTCGGAAAACCCGGGTGTGGCGCCGTGCGCACATTGACCGCTTTTAGCTCGCGATCGGTCATGTCGAGCTCAATGAAGTCATCACCGGTCACCACTTTAGCCCCCGCCTCTTCGAGCTTGTGCAATACCGCTTCGAGCAACTCCGGCGAAGTATGGCGACAAGTAATATGCCCGCCAGACACGGCCGCGGCGACCAAGAAGGTGCCGGTTTCAATCCGATCGGCCACGACTGAGTGCTTGCCGCCGCCGAGGCGCTCCACCCCTTCAATTTCAATCCGGTCAGTGCCTGCACCTGACACCTTCGCGCCCAGCATATTGAGGAACTTCGCGGTATCAACAATCTCTGGCTCACGGGCGGCATTTTCGATCACTGTGGTACCGTCAGCCAAGGTGGCTGCGCTCATGATGGTGACCGTCGCGCCAACGCTGACTTTGTCCATCACAATATGCGCCCCTTGCAAGCGGCCATCCACGGTCGCGCGCACATAGCCCTCATCCAAGGTGATGGTGGCACCGAGTTGCTCTAGACCATTGATGTGCAAGTCGACCGGACGGGCACCGATGGCACAGCCACCAGGCAATGACACTTCGCCTTTACCAAAACGCGCCACTAAGGGTCCTAACGCCCAAATAGACGCGCGCATGGTTTTGACCAAATCATAAGGGGCACACAGCTCAGTAATGTCACTGGCATCGACATGCACAGAGCCGTTGCGATTAACCTTGGCACCTAAGCGAGATAACAGTGCCATAGTGGTATCAATGTCACGCAGCTTAGGGACATTCGCCACTTCGACCGGCTCTTCGGCCAGTAGTGAAGCAAATAAAATCGGGAGGGCGGCATTTTTCGCGCCGGAAATGGCCACATCACCTTTTAGCGGGCCATTGCCCGTCACTCGAAACTTTTGCATCAGACCCTCTTACAACTGCATCAGCTTTTTATCGCGCGCCCATTCAGTTGGGGTCATCGCTTTAATACTGACGGCATGGATATCATTGCGTGCAATATGCGCCATCAGCGGTGCATAAATCGTTTGTTGCTTTTTCACACGTGACATCCCGTCAAACATCTCTGCTACGGCAATCACTTCAAAGTGGCTGCCATCGCCTTTCACGTGCAACTCGTCCACTGACAAAGCTGCCTCTAAAATGGCTTTAACTTCGCTTGCTTCCACGTTTAAACCCCTTTTTGATGCTCAGCATCGTCCAAAAATGTCTCTACATTGCTCAGCGATAAGAGCAACTTAAGTTGCTCTGGCACCCCTTGATAACGCACCTGTTGCCCTTTTTCACGCAGTTGCTTATCCAGGTGTAGCAACATCGCCATGCCGGCGGAATCTACACGTGATAGCGCGCTTAAATCCAGGCTCAAGGCAGTGTCAGTGGGGAGCCACTGGTCACGCTGGCGCCAAAAGTCAGGCACTGTGTCACGATCTAGCCGCCCTGACAAGTGATACTGTTGCCCGTCCCCGGCGGTGAAGCTCACGCTCATGAGGCGTCCTGCTTTTGTTTGTCTTCGCGACGGATGGGGCGTTCAGCCAAGGTTTTTAGTTGCTCGATGACCGAATCAATACCATCGCGACGTAGCGGTGCTTTCCATTCCGACTGCTTAGACTGGATCATACTCACGCCCTCGGCGGTGACGTCATAGGCTTGCCAATTTCCTGTCCGAGTATTTTTACGTAAGCTAAAGTCGAGGCGAATCGGTGGCCGTGACGGATCGGTAATATCGACCCGCACTTTGACAATCTTATCGTCAGGGGCAATCGGCTGATCTTTTTGTACCTCGACATCTTGGTCATCGTACTCAAGCAAGATCTGCGCGTAAGAGGCAATCATGTATTCCGTGAATGCCTCGGTAAAGGCGTCACGCTGCGCGGGCGTGGCTTTGCGATAGTACTGCGCGCCCAACACCAGTGATGCGGCATACCGAGTATGAATGTAAGGCAGTAACTCATCTTTGACCACATCACGCAGCAAGTCAGGATCAGCGCGGAATAAGGTGCGGTCTTTACGCAGGCGGGTAAAGGTGTTGTCCGCCACTTGCTCGATGAGCTGATAAGGGTTGGATTGATCAACCGGCTCGCTCGCCTGTGCCACAGTGCCAAGGCTTGAAACCAGCAGGCAAACGGCGCTGCTCAGTGCGATCCATGTCTTTTTCATGCTGTTTACTCCTTGTCACCAACGCTATAGAGGAACTGACCAATCAAATCTTCGAGTACCAGTGCCGATTTGGTGTCCTGAATCTTGTCGCCGGCGTCTAAATAGCCAATACCCAGCGCTTCATCCACGAAGCCTGGGGTGATACCAATGTACTGTTCACCCAATAAACCTGCGGTATAAATCGATGCCGAGCTTGATTCCGGAAAACGTCCGGCGTCAGCATTGATTTGCAGGGTGACTTGGGGGACATAAGTCTCGGCGTCCAACGCAATGTCGGTCACTTGGCCAACGGTCACGCCACCCACTTTGACCGGTGAGCGCACTTTTAGGCCACCAATATTGTCGAACTCAGCGGTTAGCGTGTAAGTATCCGCCCGTCCCCAACGCTGGACATCGGCCACTTGAAACGCCAAGACCAATAACGCTGCAATGCCAGCAATGACAAAACAACCTACCCAAAATTCTGTTTTACGACTCTGTTGCATGATTAATTCCCAAACATGAGTGCAGTAAGGACAAAGTCTAGGCCGAGCACGGCCAACGATGAATGTACCACAGTACGCGTGGTGGCGCGGCTGATCCCTTCCGATGTCGGCGTGGCATCATAGCCGTTAAAAAGCGCAATCCAGGTCACAGCCACCGCAAACACCACACTTTTTATCAGTGCGTTGCCCACGTCATAGCCCAGATCGACCGACGCTTGCATCACCGACCAGAAACTGCCGTGGTCAATGCCTTTCCAGTCGACGCCGACCAGCTCGCCGCCCCAAATGCCCACCAGCATAAAAATCACTGCCAGCAGTGGCATGGCAATCACACCCGCCCAAAAGCGCGGTGCTATCACTCGGCGTAGCGGGTCAACCGCCATCATCTCTAGGCTTGATAACTGCTCGGTGGCTTTCATTAAGCCAATTTCTGCGGTCAGTGCTGACCCAGCTCGGCCAGCAAATAGCAAGGCAGTCACCACAGGGCCAAGCTCACGTAGCAGCGACAAGGCCACCATTTGTCCAAGGCTGGTTTCCGCGCCAAAGTCTGACAACACCAGATACCCTTGCAAGCTCAGCACCATACCAATAAACAGGCCAGAGACCATGATGATCGCCAGTGAGCGAACGCCTACCGAATAGAGCTGCTTGACCAATAGCGGGAAGGTTTTGCTCGGTTGCGGACGGCCAATCAGTGCGCCTGTCATCACAAAGGTTGCGCGGCCCATGGATTCGGCCACGCGCATGGCCCGGCGGCCCACGTCTTCGATGTGTGTTCTGATCACCGGAAAATCTCCTGGGTTAACTCGCCAGCGGGATAGCGAAAAGGTACCGGCCCATCAGCATGCCCTTCTAAAAACTGTTTTACCCATGGGTCAGGATTGTCACGCAGCGATTGGGGCGAACCACTGGCAATAATGCGGCTATCGGCGAGCAAATATACCTGATCGGCAATACTCATGACCTCTGGCACATCGTGCGAAACCACCACACAGGTCAATCCCAGTGCTTGGTTAAGCTGACGAATCAAGGTCACCAGCACCCCCATGGTGATCGGATCTTGGCCGACAAAGGGCTCATCAAACAAAATCAATTCAGGGTCAAGCGCAATCGAGCGTGCGAGAGCCGCACGACGTGCCATCCCGCCCGATAAATCACTGGGCATTAATCCTTGCGCGCCACGTAAGCCCACCGCTTCTAGCTTGAGCATCACGATGGTGTGAATAAGCGACTCGTCCAAGTCGGTATGTTCGCGCAGCGGGAAAGCGACATTATCAAACACCGACATATCGGTGAATAACGCCCCTGATTGGAACAGCATGCTCATACGCTGACGGACTTCAAACAACTTGCGTCGTCCTAGGGAAGGAATGGCGTGGCCATCAAACACAATCTCGCCCGCATCGGGTTTAAGCTGACCGGCAATCAAACGCAGCAAGGTGGTTTTGCCTATCCCTGATGGCCCCATGATCGCGGTTACTTGGCCACGTGGCACTTGCAAATCAATATTGTCAAAAATGCATCGATTGCCCCGTGAGAAGGTCATCCCACTGATATCTATCAGGCTCTGTGCTGCCATGGCCGCATCTCATGGTTAGAAAGGAACAAAATTAAGTGGCTGATAATAAGGCGTCACCCACCCTAACACAAGCCACGCCGCACCTCAGCGCCCACAGGACGTGACTTATCCCTGATAATAGCAGCTTATCTTCGCTTTTCTTGTCAGACATAGGTCAGCTTACGTCCGACTAATGTAACGCTGCCATTCATAGCGACTGTTTCACGATGACTGTTTCATGGCGACCGTTTCACGGCGACCATTTCATGGCGACAACCCTCATGTTGATGAATGAAATCACCGATTTCATCGCTAAAGCACGGGCTTTTCGCTTCACATTTACCCCGTTAGCCGTCAGAATTGCACCTCATTTGTACCCAATCAAAAAACGCAAAGGATAGGTGTCATGGTCATAGCGGTTGCCATACTCATTGTTGGACTCATCGTGCTAGTGTGGAGTGCCGACCGATTAGTGTTCGGCGCGGCAGCAATCGCGAAAAACTACGGGGTCTCTCCGCTGGTGATCGGGATGACTATTTTGGCCATGGGCTCCTCTGCCCCAGAGATGATGGTCTCGGCCAACGCCGCCTTAGCGGATAAAACCGACACCGCCGTGGGTAATGTGTTGGGCTCCAACATCGCTAATATTGCGCTGATCCTCGGTTTCACCGCACTGATCAAGCCCCTTTCTATTGGCTCGACTATTATTCGTCGCGAGCTGCCTCTGATGCTAGGGGTCACCGTATTGGCTGGGGTGCTGCTTTGGAACAACCACCTGGGCTTTTTTGAAGGCGTGGGGCTGTTCACCCTGTTTGTGATTTTCATCCTAATGATGCTAAAAATCGGCAAAGACTCGGGTGGCACCGATCCAATACTGGCCGACCAACAATCGGATATTCCTAATGATGTCAGTAACCTGAAAGCGGTGCTGTGGATCATCATTGGTTTGCCATTGCTGCTGGTCTCTTCCGATCAAGTGGTTGACTCGGCGGTGACCATCGCGCAGTACTTTGGCATGAGCGATTTGGTGATCGGCTTGACCATCATCGCCATTGGCACCAGCTTGCCTGAGCTCGCCGCGTCGATAGCGGGGGTAATGAAAGAGGAAGATGATTTGGCCGTCGGCAATATTATCGGCTCAAACGTGTTCAATATTCTCGCGGTGATGGGGATCCCAGGGTTACTCAACCCCTCAGCGATCAGTGAGTATGCCATGAGCCGCGATTATTATATTATGTTGGTGCTTTCCATCATGTTGCTGATTTTTGCGCTCGGTAAATCACGTAGCATCAACCGCATTGAAGGCGCTGTTTTTCTCCTTTGTTATATCGGCTATCAAGGCTACCTGTTTGTTAACGCAGCAGCCTAAACGGACACAAGTATGAGTGATTACAGTTTTGATTTTCGCCGCGCAGGGCTTGATGTGCTCAACATTGAGCAAGACGCGATTGCGCAGCTAAAAACGGCGATCGATGACCACTTCGCGGCCGCTTGCCAACTCATCTTACATGCCACGGGGAAAGTGGTGGTGATGGGCATGGGTAAATCCGGCCATATTGGTAAAAAAATCGCCGCGACATTGGCCAGCACGGGGACGCCCGCGTTTTTTGTCCATCCAGGGGAAGCCAGCCACGGCGATCTGGGAATGATAAACCAAGGTGATGTGGTACTGGCCATTTCCAACTCAGGGGAAGCCGGTGAAATCTTAACCTTGCTGCCCGTGATTAAACGCCTCGGGATCCCCTTGGTCTGTATGACCGGCAACCCTAATTCCAGCATGGGTCAGCTCGCGAAAGTGAATCTCAATATTCATGTCCCGCAAGAAGCCTGCCCATTGGCCTTGGCCCCCACCTCCAGCACCACCGCCACCTTAGTGATGGGCGATGCCCTCGCGATGGCGTTGATGCAAGCCAGAGGCTTTACCGCGAACGACTTTGCCCTCTCCCACCCCGGCGGCGCACTGGGGCGTAAGCTATTATTACGTATCAGTGATTTAATGCACCAAGACGCGCGCTTACCCGTGGTTGAGGACTCCGCCACCGTCCGTGATGCGCTTTTAGAGGTGTCAGAAAAAGGCCTAGGCATGACAGCGATTGTTGATAGCCACGGGCAACTGACGGGCGTGTTTACCGATGGCGATTTGCGCCGCTTGCTGGATATGCGCATTGACCTGCATACCACCACCATTGGCTCAGTGATGTCGACAAACCCGGTGACCATTGAACCGGAACTGCTCGCGGCAGAAGGACTCAAACTCATGGAAGAGCGTAAAATTAACGGACTGCTGGTTGCTAAAAACGGCCAGCTGCTCGGCGCCCTTAACATGCATGACCTTTTAAAAGCCGGAGTTATCTAATGGCCTCCACTGTGATTGACACCCTCTATGGCCCTGTGGCTGCCGACGTTTTTCAACGTGCGGCGGCGATAAAACTGCTGATTTGCGATATTGACGGCGTCTTCTCCGATGGCCGCGTATACATGGGCAATCAGGGTGAAGAGCTCAAAGCATTTCATACCCGTGATGGGTATGGCATCAAGTCGATTATGAATGCCGGCATCGAGGTCGCGGTGATCACAGGCCGCCAATCGCAGATTGTCGCGAACCGAATGCACGCCCTCGGTGTCCAACATGTTTATCAAGGACAAAGTGACAAACTCACCGCGTATCAAGACTTGTGCCGCCATGTTGATGTTTTACCCGCACATACGGCCTACATTGGCGATGACTTAATTGATTGGCCGGTGATGGAGAAAGTCGGGCTTGCCTGCTGTGTGGCCGATGGTCACCCACTCCTTAAGCGTCGCGCGCACTTTGTCACGCAAACAGGCGGTGGCTTTGGTGCCGTGCGTGAAGTGTGTGATCTGATGTTAGAGGCGCGTGGCGAACTCGACCAACACAAGGGCTTGAGTTTATGATCCGGCGGCTTGGCCTGCTTCTATTGGTCGTGCTTTGTGCGGTAACCGGTTACTATTTATTGGTTCAGCATGGCTGGCAGCGGGTACAGCAGGTCACGCCTGATGCCGAAAAACCGCTGTTTACTGGCGAAGCGATTCAAACCGTGCAATATGATGCGGACGGTGTGCGCAGCTACACGGTGCACGCCAAACATCTTGAGCATTATGCCAAGATTGATGAAACCCACTTTAACGAGCCCGTTCTGTGGACGTACAAAGCAGGCAAAGAGGAAGAATGGCGCGTGAGTGCAGACTACGCGATATTGTCCGATGACCACCTGTTGACCATGACGGGCAACGTGCGCATTTTTAACCTACTACCGAATGCGCAAATTGATTCGGTAGCCACTGATTCGGTGACCCTGAATCTCACCACACGAGATTTTTGGTCAGAGAGTCCGACGACGATCACCGGCACCCGTTTTCAAACCAAAGGTAAACGGGTGAAAGGAAATTTCGGTAACCACCAGATGGAATTGTTAGACGATGTTAGAGGCCGATATGAAACGACCCCTCGTTAAAGCGCTGGCAGGTGCCATGTTGCTGCTGTCGCATTACTCACTGGCTCTGAGCAGTGATACTGAGCAACCTATTTATATAGAGTCAGAAAGCCAACACCTAGATATGGCGACCAACACGGTAACCTTTACCCAAAACGTGGTCCTGACCCAAGGCAGCATTAAAATCTTGGCCGATAAACTGATCGTGATTCGCCCAGAAGGCCAAGAAGGTGATGAAATCATCGAGGCGTATGGCAAGCCGGCGACGTTTGAGCAAACCATGGACGATGGCAAAGAGATTCATGGCGAAGCCAACAAACTGCGCTACGAAGTGGGCAATGAATTTCTTAAAATGTCGACCAATGCGATGCTTGAGCAAAGTGGCAATCAGGTGGAAGGTAACGTGATCACCTATGAAATCGACAAGCAACAACTTGTAGCAGAAAGTGATAGTACCAAACGCGTCACCACGATTTTGCAGCCGAGCACCAAATCGTCATCCTCTCAGGATGCATCCACGTCAGACGAGCAATAAGAGGCGACATGGCAACACTCACAGCAGCCAATTTGGCCAAAAGTTATAAAGGGCGAAAGGTGGTCGCCGATGTCAGCTTGGAAGTGAAATCCGGTGAAATTGTTGGTCTTTTAGGCCCTAACGGTGCAGGTAAAACCACGTCGTTTTACATGATTGTCGGCTTGGTCGCTCGTGACGAAGGGGCCATCTATATCGATGACAAAGACATTAGCATTCAGCCGATGCATAACCGCTCACGCCTGGGGATTGGCTACTTGCCACAAGAGGCCTCGATATTTCGCAAGCTTAGCGTCTACGATAACCTAATGGCAGTGCTACAAACCCGTAAGTCGTTAAGCAAAGAAGAGCGCCAAGACAAGGCAGAAGATCTGTTGGATGAGTTTAATATTCAGCATATCCGTGACAGCCTAGGGATGGCCTTATCCGGTGGTGAGCGCCGTCGGGTAGAGATCGCGCGTGCATTGGCCGCCAACCCAAAATTTATTTTGCTGGATGAGCCGTTTGCAGGGGTCGACCCGATATCGGTGATCGATATTAAGAAAATCATCGAGCACTTACGTGATCGTGGCTTGGGCGTGCTGATTACCGACCACAATGTGCGCGAAACACTCAGTGTCTGTGAACATGCTTACATTGTCAGCCAAGGACACTTGATTGCACACGGTACCCCTGATGAAGTGCTTAATGATGAGCATGTCAAACGGGTCTATTTGGGTGATCAGTTCAAACTCTAATGCACCTGATTACGCCAACTCGGTGAGCGTGTTCGGATAAAATATAGTGGACTGGCTCACGCTACAAACTGCCAATCAAGGCTATAGTTAATAAAGAGCGCTTGCCCTGTTAGCCAGAGCAAGCGTTTTTAACCTCTTCGGTCGTTGAAATAAGGAAAGGTGTACCGCCTCTATGAAACCCACGCTTCAGCTTAAGCTTGGACAACAGCTCGCAATGACACCGCAATTGCAGCAGGCTATCCGTCTGCTGCAATTGTCGACGCTGGACTTGCAACAGGAGATCCAAGAAGCGTTGGAAACCAACCCGCTGTTGGAACATGACGAAGGCCAAGAGCAGGAGGCCAGTCAGCACGAGCAATCCCATGATCAAGATACCGCTGAGCAAGAAACAGCAACCGCCAGCGCGGACACCATGGAAACCTCGGACGCGTTTGAAAAGAACGAAATGCCGGACGATCTCCCGGTCGATACGACTTGGGATCATCTCTACTCTGCCGGTACCGGCAACACAGGCGCAGGGGCCAGCGGATACGACGACCAACCCGTTTACCAAGGGGAAACCACCCAAACGCTCTACGACTATTTAAAATGGCAGCTCGAACTGACGCCCTTTTCGGAAAACGATCAGGTGATCGCCATGGCGATCATTGATGCGGTGGACGATCAAGGTTACTTGTCGGTCAGCACCGAAGAGATCCTCGACAGCTTAGGAAGCGAAGAGATTGAGCTTGACGAAGTCGAAGCGGTGCTCAAACGCGTGCAACATTTTGATCCGCTGGGTGTGGCGTCTCGCTCACTGCAAGAGTGTTTGATGCTGCAACTGGCAACCTACGACGCCGATACCCCTTGGCTTAACGAGGCACGTAAAGTGCTCACCGAACACATGGACTTACTCGCCAACCGTGATTATCGCCAGTTGATGCGTGAAACCCGGCTAAAAGAGCCTGAGCTTAAGTCAGTGATGCAATTGATTCATAGCCTCGAGCCACGCCCAGGTAACTTGATTGTGACCAACGAGGCCGAATATGTGGTGCCTGATGTCTCCGTGTTTAAGCATCAAGGGCAGTGGGTGGTCCAAATCAACCCAGATAGCGTGCCCAAACTGAAAGTGAACGAGCAATACGCTGCCTATGGCCGTAATGGTTGTAGCCCCTCTGATAGCCAGTTTATTCGCTCACACCTACAAGAAGCCAAGTGGCTGATCAAAAGCCTGGAAAGCCGTAATGACACCTTGCTGAAGGTGGCACGCTGTATTGTCGAACATCAACACGACTTCTTTGAGTACGGGGAAGAGGCCATGAAGCCGATGGTGCTTAACGACATCGCCTTGGATGTCGATATGCATGAGTCAACCATTTCCCGTGTCACGACACAAAAGTTCATGCATACGCCGCGCGGTATTTTCGAGCTGAAGTACTTTTTCTCTAGTCACGTCAGTACCGACAATGGCGGCGAGTGCTCATCCACAGCAATTCGCGCACTGATCAAAAAATTGGTCGCTGACGAGCCGGCTAATAAGCCGCTTAGCGACAGTAAGATTGCCACATTGCTGGCCGAGCAAGGCATTAAAGTTGCACGACGGACCATTGCTAAGTACCGAGAGTCACTGGGTATTGCGCCGTCAAACCAGCGTAAGCGTCTGCTATAGGCGCCTCAACAGAAGGAAAGTGTGTATGCAAATCAATCTGACCGGACAGTCTGTCGACGTCACGCCACCACTACGCGAGTATGTGGAGACCAAGTTTGCTAAACTCGAGCGCTTTTTCGAGCACATTAATAATGTCCATGTTGTACTGAATGTCCAAAAGCTCGACCAGATTGCAGAAGCAACGCTCCACGTGAACAACGGGGAGATCCATGCAAAAGCACAATCGCATGATATGTATGCGGCCATCGATGGGCTGACCGATAAGCTGGTCAAGCAACTGAGTAAACACAAAGAAAAGCTCAAACAGCACTAAGCTATGGAACTGAAAGAAGTACTGTCAGTGGACTGCACCCGCAGTGCCGTCCACTGCTCTAGCAAGAAACGCGCCCTGGAAATCATCAGCCAGGTTGCTGCGGACAAGCTGGGCACCAACGCACAAACCTTGTTTGAATGCATGCTAAGCCGCGAAAAGCTGGGGACGACCGGCATTGGGGCCGGCATTGCCATTCCCCATGGCCGCACGCTCGACAGCCAACATGCTGTAGGCGTGCTGCTACAATGCGCCGAGCCCATAGAGTTTGATGCGGTGGACAAACGGCCTGTCGATCTGCTGTTTGCGCTGCTAGTGCCCGATGAACAGTGCAAGGTACACCTGCAAACCCTGTCTGCGATTGCCGAGAAGTTGAATGACAAAAAGCTGTGTCGTCAGCTGCGCAATGCCAATTCAGACCAAGAGCTGTACAATATCATTACCCAATAATGGGCAACGCTGACGGGAGCGAACTATGATGCTAAAAATTGTCAGTGGCCGTTCCGGCTCAGGAAAGTCAGTAGCATTGCGGGTACTGGAGGATCTTGGTTATTACTGCGTGGATAACCTGCCCGTCAACTTACTGCGTGACTTTGTTGTCTCGCAAGACGATGCGGACGCAAAAATTGCCGTCAGTCTCGATATTCGCAATCTCCCCAACGCCAAAGAGCCGGTTGCCGACACCTTGGCTGCACTGCGCGAAATCTGCGATGTCACTGTGTACTATTTAGACGCCGACGATAAAGATCTGATTAAACGCTTCAGTGAAACCCGTCGTCTGCATCCCCTTTCTCGACACAACCTCTCATTAGAGCAGGCCATCCAAGCTGAAAAGCAGCAAATGGCGCCAATTAAAGAGCACGCGGATCGGGTAATTAACACCACGGGCTTGTCGATTCACGACTTGAGTGAGTCCGTACGTTCACTGGTACTGGGTCGCACCAGCAGCGATTTGGTGATGGTGTTTGAATCCTTTGGCTTTAAGCATGGTTTGCCCGCCGATGCCGATTATGTCTTTGATGTCCGCTTTCTCCCCAATCCACACTGGGAGCCCGCGCTTCGCCCTCATACTGGGCTCGAGAAGCCCGTGCGTATGTTTCTCGCCGCCCAACCTGACGTGGCCATGTTGGTGGCGCAAATAAAAGGTTTCCTCGAGTCGTGGCTACCTGCACTTAAAAATAATAACCGTAGCTATGTGACCGTGGCGATTGGCTGTACCGGGGGCAAACACCGCTCGGTGTATGTCGCGCAATACTTGTCGGATTATTTTCAGGAGCTGGGCGAGCAAGTGCAAACGCGTCACCGTACCTTGGAGCAAAAACAGTGACCTCGGTATCGACTCAAGTGTGTATTCGTAACCGTTTAGGCTTGCATGCACGCGCCGCCATCAAGCTGGTTGAACTGGTGCAAGAGTATGATGCCGATGTGGTGCTGCAAAGCACAGATAAATCCGCCACTGCTGACAGTGTAATGGCCATGCTGATGCTGGAATCAGCGCAAGGCGAAACCATTACGGTATCGGCCAGCGGCCCGCAGGCAACAACAGCGCTTGATGCGGTGAAAGCATTATTTGAGGCGGGCTTCGACGAAGACAGCTAACGGTCCCTCCTCCTCACCACTGCGCTGACCAGCGCGGTGAATGGCGCTAAATCCCCTCTATCACCGATTTGTCATGCGACAGACTCCCCTGATTAGGTTAGAATTTTAGTCATTGCATTTGGGGGAGTGGCCGATGGCAGACACATTAGAACAAGAACAAAGTAACCTAACCCACCAACGGCTCCAAGAAGTCACTCAATTGCTTGAGCAAGGCATGTTTGTGCGCGTACGCCGTATGCTCGAGGACATGGAGCCAGAAGACACTGCTCACCTTTTAGAGGCCTCTCCGCCGAAAGGACGTCTGGTACTTTGGCAGCTCACCGACCCGGAAGATCAAGGTGAGATCCTTGATGAGCTCTCAGAAGATGTGAAAGACGGCATCATGGTTCGCATGGCCCCTGATCAGCTCGCGGCAGCGACGGAAGGGATGGAAACCGATGATGTCGCTTACTTACTCCGTAGCCTACCGCAAGACGTTTCCCAAGACGTGCTGGCGGAAATGGATGCCCAAGACCGGACGCGCGTACAGCAAGCCCTCTCCTACCCCGAGGAGTCCGCGGGCGGGATCATGAATACTGACGTCATCACCATTCGTGATGATGTGACCGTGGATGTGGTATTACGCTATTTGCGGATGCGCGGTGAGTTACCCGACACCACAGATACCCTGTATGTGATCGACCCAAACGGCCGCTTAATTGGTAATTTGCCGATCAGTGCCCTGTTGGTTAACCAACCGGATACCGATATCGCTGATATCATGGATGCACCGGATGAGGCGATCAGTGTCACCATGGACGACGGTGATGTCGCCAGCCTGTTTGAACGCCGTAATTGGGTCTCAGCCCCCGTGGTGGATGAGCACAACCATTTGGTCGGTCGAATCACCATTGATGATGTGGTGGACATTATTCGTGAAGACGCTGAGCACTCGATGATGAGCATGGCAGGCCTTGATGACGAAGAAGACACCTTTGCCCCCGCGTTTAAAAGTGCGCGACGTCGTAGCATCTGGCTAGGCATCAATGTATTGGCGGCCTTAACCGCGGCATCGGTCTCCAACATGTTTGAAGGCACCTTGGATAAAATGGCGGCCATCGCGGTGTTAATGACCATTGTTCCTTCCATGGGTGGCGTGGCCGGCAACCAGACCGTCGCCTTGGTGATTCGCGGCCTAGCAGTTGGCCATATTGGCGACTCCAATACCCGCTGGCTGCTGGCCAAAGAAGCCACCGTCGGCATGATTAACGGCCTTGTCTGGTCGCTGATCATTGGCGGTGTGGTGGTGTTATGGAAAGGCAGTCTTGAGCTGGGGTTGATCATTTCAGGCGCGATGATGGTCAACTTGTTTGTCGCAGGTATTGCTGGGGTGGCGATCCCCACGTTGCTGAAAAAGTACAATATCGATCCGGCATTGGCCGGTGGGATGGCCCTGACCACCGTCACCGATGTGGTTGGCCTGCTCGCGTTTTTGGGGCTGGCCACCTTATTTATTACCTAGCCTCTATTAACTAGCCTCGGTAGGATAAAAAAAGGCGAGCCATCTGGCTCGCCTTTCTCATCAGGTCGCTTGAAACCGAGCTATTACTCGTCCAAGAAGCTACGCAATGTCTCAGAGCGGC
The DNA here is from genome assembly GCF_001995955.1 of Salinivibrio sp. PR6. Lineage (NCBI taxonomy): Bacteria > Pseudomonadati > Pseudomonadota > Gammaproteobacteria > Vibrionales > Vibrionaceae > Salinivibrio > Salinivibrio sp. PR6. Next base: position 32,555 of record NZ_MUFA01000013.1, read on the forward strand.
TTGGATGACGTAACTTACGCAGCGCTTTCGCCTCAATCTGGCGAATACGTTCACGGGTCACATCAAACTGCTTACCCACTTCTTCCAGCGTATGGTCGGTATTCATTTCAATACCAAAGCGCATACGCAGTACTTTCGCTTCACGTGGTGTCAGGCCAGCTAGCACGTCATTGGTTGCCATTTTGAGGTTGTTCGACGTTGCCGAATCCATCGGTAGCTCCAACGTCGTGTCCTCGATAAAGTCACCCAGGTGTGAATCTTCATCATCACCAATTGGGGTTTCCATCGAGATCGGTTCTTTGGCGATCTTCAGTACCTTGCGAATTTTATCTTCCGGCATCAACATCCGCTCAGCCAGCTCTTCAGGCAGCGGCTCACGCCCCATTTCCTGAAGCATCTGACGCGAAATACGGTTGAGCTTGTTGATAGTCTCAATCATGTGTACCGGAATACGGATGGTTCGCGCTTGGTCCGCAATCGAACGCGTGATTGCCTGACGGATCCACCAGGTCGCATAAGTTGAGAACTTATAGCCACGGCGATATTCAAACTTATCGACCGCTTTCATCAAGCCAATGTTACCTTCCTGGATAAGGTCCAAGAACTGCAGGCCTCGGTTGGTGTATTTCTTAGCAATCGAAATAACCAGACGTAGGTTGGCCTCAACCATTTCTTTTTTCGCACGGCGTGCTTTCGCTTCACCGATAGACATACGACGGCTGATGTCTTTGATCCGCTCGACCGACAAGCCCGTCTCTTCCTCGATGATCTTCAGCTTCTGCACACAGCGGCGAAGATCTTCTTCGTAACGCGCCACACGCTCTGCGTAAGGCTTGCCAGAGTTCAGTGCTTCGTCAATCCATGCATCCGATGACTCATTGCCCGCAAACAATTGAACGAAGGTTTTCTTCGGCATTTTGGCCTGATCGACACAAAGACGCATCACCAAACGCTCTTGGGTGCGCACCTTGTCCATGGTTTGACGCATGTCATTAACCAGACGATCAAACTGTTTGGGGATCAGACGGAACTGCTTAAACGTTTCAGACAGCGCATCGATCGATTCTTTCGTACGCTCATCATAACGGCCGTACTGTTGGATCGCAGTTTCCATCGCCGCATAGGTGCGACGAAGCTCGCTGAACTTCTCACGCGCCAGTTCAGGATCGATACCAACATCTTCATCACTCTCATCATCTTCGTCGGTATCGTCTTTGTCTTCGTCTTCATCATCTTCGTCATCAAGCTCTTTTTCGCTGAGCTCGGAGCCGATATGGGTCGCCGTAGGTGCGACGTCATCCTGGTCTGGATCGATAAAACCAGAAATAATGTCGGTTAAGCGAAGCTCTTCTGCTTCCACTTTATCGAACTGATCGAGCAGTGAGGCAATCGAGGCCGGATATTCTGCCACCGAACACTGCACCTGGTTGATGCCGTCTTCGATACGCTTGGCGATATCGATCTCACCCTCACGGGTCAACAGCTCAACCGTGCCCATTTCTCGCATATACATGCGAACAGGATCCGTGGTGCGACCGATTTCACTCTCCACGCTAGAAAGTGCTGCCGCCGCTGCTTCGGCTGCGTCTTCGTCGGCCACGGTTTCTGACATCATTAGCTCATCGGCATCAGGAGCGGCTTCCACCACTTGAATGCCCATGTCGTTAATCATCTGAATGATGTCTTCTATTTGGTCGGAATCGACAATGTCTTCCGGGAGGTGGTCATTAACTTCGGCATAGGTCAGATAGCCTTGCTCCTTGCCTTTTGCGACAAGCAACTTTAGCTGTGACTGCGGATTTTGATCCATAGACGATATCCAACTTCGGGTCTGAGTGAAGAATTTAGTATGCGGAAACGCAAACCGCCAATTTTAACAAATGTCACCTTTGCTGGCTACTTTCTAAACGGACTGGCTCTGTATCAGTAGCATCAGTTCCCGCTTCTCTTCGACTGATAAGCCGACGGTATTTGACTTCGCTTGCAACTTGGCTATTTGTTGTTCGACACACTGGGCGAGTATTTTATCCAGTGAATCGCAAAAAAGTTCTGACGCATTTTCATCGTCAACATGTAGATCCCAGCCAGCCAAGCGGGCTAGCAAGGGCTCTTGTTTGGTTCCCCGCCAGCGCTCAAGCAACTGACCGGTAGTGATATGGGGGCGCTGTCGACAAATCTCAAGGATGGGGTTTAACAACGCTAACCCAGGTAAATCAATGGTGTCGGCCGATGGTAACGGCGGCACTTCTTGGCCGAGTTTAGGGTACTGCACTAATAGCGCAATCACCTCACGCATCGGCGTGCGTTTAATATCCTGCTGACCATGGACTTTTACCGGCTGGCCCTGGCGACGAATCAGGGTATCGAGCTGATGGTCATCCATGATACCCAGTTTCTGTCCTAGGGTATTACGCAAATAAAGACGTAAGGTATCACCCGGCACCTTTTCAATCAGCGGCACTGCCAAATTCGCCAGCTTGGCTTTGCCCTCTTGGCTACTGGTGTCCACCTGCTTGAGCAACGTATTAAACATAAAGGTCGATAAGCTTTGTGCCTCACCTAAACGTTGCTCAAACCCCTCTTTGCCTTCTTGGCGAATCATGGAGTCAGGGTCGTCACCATCCGGCAAAAACATAAATTTTAATTGGCGACCATCATGAATATACGGCAACGCTTGCTCCATCGCCCGCCAAGCGGCATCGCGCCCGGCTCTATCGCCGTCGTAGCAACACAGTATAGTACCGGTTTGCCGGAAAAGGGTTTGAATATGTTCTCCCGTGGTCGAGGTGCCCAAGGAGGCGACCGCATAATCCACGCCAAATTGCGCCAATGCGACCACATCCATGTACCCTTCTACCACGAGTATACGCTCTGGATGGCGATAGCGTTGCATCACCTCATACAAGCCATATAGCTCACGGCCTTTATGGAAAATCGGCGTTTCTGGCGAGTTGAGGTATTTAGGGGTGCCATCGCCTAATACACGCCCACCAAAACCGATCACTCGCCCGCGGCGGTCACGGATCGGGAACATCACGCGGCCACGGAATCTGTCGTAGCTATGGCCGTTATCGTTCTCAATCAACATACCTGCGGTAAGCAACTGGCGAATATCGGCTTGATTGCGACCAAAGCGGCGCTTAATGGTGTCCCATTTATCAGGGACAAAACCGATACCAAACTGTTTAACCACTTCGCCGGATAGACCACGCTGTTTGAGGTAATCAATGGCCACTTGCCCTGCATCAGTGCGTAATTCCCCACTGTAGGTTCGGGCAATGGCTTCCATCATCTCGTAGATCTGACGCTTGTCATCACTGGGCATACTCGGACGCGTGTTACCGCCTCCTGTTTGCTCACGAGGTACCTCTAAGCCTAACGTGCTGGCGAGCTCTTCGATGGCATCAGGAAATTCGAGTCGTTCAAACTCCATCACAAAGTCGATGGCATTGCCGTGCACACCACATCCGAAGCAGTGATAAAACTGCTTGTCTTGGCTTACACTGAATGAAGGCGTCTTTTCGTTATGGAAAGGGCAACAGGCACTGTAGTTTTTGCCTTTTTTCTTGAGCTTGACCCGTGCATCAATGATCTCAACGATGTCGAGACGTGAAAGCAAGTCATCAATGAATGCGCGCGGGATTCTGCCTGCCATAACCTGAAATTTATAGGGAGAGAAGCAAACAAGCCGCGCCGTCCAAATAGGAAAGCACGGCTTGTTATAGAGTGGGAAAAGGCTAGCCTAGGTGTGCTTTAACACGCTGGCTTACTTTTCCCATATCAGCACGGCCTTGAACTTGGGGTTTTAATACCCCCATCACTTTGCCCATGTCTTGCATTGACGATGCACCGGATTGTTCAACCGCTGCTTTCACCAATGCATCGACCTCGTCATCGCTTAGAGGTTGGGGTAGAAATTCTTCTATCACCGCAATCTCAGCGAGCTCTGTCTCGGCAAGATCATCACGACCGGCTGCTTGGTACTGGGCTACGGAATCACGGCGCTGCTTAACATTTTTGGTCAGCACAGCCAGGATCTCGTCGTCGCTCAGCGACTGACGGGTATCCACCTCTTGCTGCTTAATGGCTGCCATAACAAGGCGAAGCGTCCCTAGACGTGCCTTGTCTTTTTGTTTCATCGCCGTTTTCTGGGCGTCTTTTAGACGTTCAAGCAATTCCATAGCACCTTCCTGAATCTGTCTTTATCAGTACAGACGTACGCGGCGTTGGTTTTCGCGTGCCAACTTCTTCAGGTGACGCTTCTGAGCGGCAGCTTTAGCGCGTTTGCGAACGGTAGTTGGCTTTTCATAGTTCTCACGACGGCGAACTTCAGAAAGAATACCGGCTTTTTCACAAGAGCGCTTAAAGCGACGCAGTGCTACGTCAAATGGTTCGTTTTCACGTACTTTAACTACTGGCATGTGCCTTTCACCTCGGGGGTTGTCAGTTACTGCTGGCGAACAATTGGCCAGCCTTGATTAAAAATGGTGCGAAATTCTAATCCGAAGAAGGGGTGAATGTAAAGCGCATCTGGCGAATTACTTCTAAGCCATGTAAGATTGCGCGCACGGTCAGTCTGTTCTGACCCTCTCTTCTCCACTTCGATTGTCACATTATATCATGTGGGCAATGATCTTAAATACACAATCTATCGGCTGTTAACCTGAGGTTATGATGCGCATTTTAGGCATAGAGACATCTTGTGACGAAACCGGCATTGCGATCTACGACGATCACGCAGGTCTCTTGTCACACCAACTTTACAGTCAGGTAAAACTGCATGCCGATTATGGCGGCGTGGTACCCGAGCTGGCCTCGCGCGATCATGTTAAAAAAACCTTGCCACTGATTAAAGCGGCCATGGCAGAAGCCAACCTCACCCCCGCCCAGATTGACGGTATTGCCTATACCGCCGGTCCAGGATTGGTCGGTGCCTTACTGGTTGGCTCCACCATTGGCCGAAGCCTCGCCTATGCCTGGCAAGTCCCCGCGGTGGGCGTTCACCATATGGAAGGTCACCTTCTCGCCCCGATGCTAGAAGACAACCCGCCGCCGTTCCCGTTTATTGCCTTGTTGGTCTCTGGCGGACACACACAATTGGTCGAAGTGAAAGGGATTGGTCAGTATCGCATTCTTGGCGAGTCAATTGACGACGCCGCCGGTGAGGCGTTTGACAAAACCGCCAAGCTGATGGGCCTTGACTATCCGGGAGGGCCCTTGCTGTCGAAACTGGCAGAAAACGGCACCCACGGCCGCTTTACCTTTCCACGCCCGATGACCGACCGTCCCGGTTTAGACTTTAGCTTCTCAGGGTTAAAAACCTTTGCCGCCAATACCATTGCCGCCAATGAGACGGATGCGCAAACCCGTGCTGATATTGCCTATGCGTTTCAGGATGCCGTGATCGATACCCTGGCTATCAAGTGTAAGCGTGCGCTAGACCAGTGCGGACTAAATCGCTTAGTGGTCGCGGGCGGCGTGAGTGCCAACCGTCATTTGCGGGAAAAGCTCGAAGCGCTGACGCAAAAACGGGGGGGCGATGTGTTCTATCCTCGCCCTGAGTTTTGTACCGATAATGGCGCGATGATCGCCTATGCGGGCATGCAGCGGCTTAAAAACGGCGAGCATATGGGGCTGGGTGTGAAAGCGCAGCCACGTTGGCCACTTGACACGCTTGCCGCGGTCGACAACGACGCCTAACATTGGTCAAACTAGGTAGACAAAAGGCAGCCTTACGCTGCCTTTTTGCTACTAACGCACCAGCGTATAACCTGCCTCTTCCCTGTCGCTAACGTCGCCACCAACCAAGAAGCACGGGTTTTTCGTCACCATCCAACAAGCGCCGGATATTGTCGTAGTGACGAAACAAAATCAAACACGAAAGCATGGCGACGGGCATGGTAAATTGCGGCTTAATCCACCAGGTAAATAGGGGAGCGACGATCGCTGTTACAATCGCACTCAGTGAGGAGTAGCCCGTCAACACAAGCACCAGTCCCCAGGTCGCCACCAGCAAGCCGGTTAGACTCAAACCAATCGGCGCCATCGCGCCCAGTGCGGTCGCCACCCCTTTACCGCCACGGAAATGGAAAAAGACCGGATAAATATGTCCAAGACAGGCAGCAATCGCAATCAGGCCCAGCAGGAATGGGTTAATGCCAATCAGGTAGCTTAGCCAAACGGGGATCATCCCTTTTAGCATGTCACACAGCAGCACCCATGCCGCGGCAAAACGCCCACCAAGGCGATAAACGTTAGTCGCACCTGGGTTTTTCGATCCTTGATCTCTTGGGTCTGGCAGGCCAAACGCTCGACAGACCAACACGGCACTGGACACAGAGCCAAGTAAGTAGGCAGCGATGATGATGGCAATGGCCAGTGCAGTCATGTGAAATCCCTAGAGTTTGTGCCGCATTCGTTGCTATAGTGCGCCGACGTTCATCGATAAACCTATCATGGATCGGAACGCATTGCGTATCCATCTGTCAATGAACACATCCAATAATACGAACTTTCTTACCACAGTGGTATCCGACCTGTCACGGAGTGTGAAAAAACATGGATTCCGTATTCATAGAGCAACTCGACGTGTACACCACTATCGGTGTCTACGATTGGGAACAAACCATCCAGCAAAAGTTGGTGTTGGATATTGAAATGGCGCACGATAATCAACCCGCCGCCCAACAGGATGACGTGGCGCTGGCGCTTGATTATGCCAGTATCAGTGAGGCGGTCACCGCCCATGTACAAGCCAGCCGCTGTGCGTTGATCGAACGTGTCGCGGAAGAGGTCGCTCACTTAATCCAAACCCAGTTTGGCGTCCGCTGGATTAAAGTGCGGGTAGCCAAGCCAGGCGCAGTCGCGCAGGCCAACAACGTGGGTGTAGTCATAGAGCGAGGCACACGGTGACACAAGCATTACTTAGTATTGGCTCTAACATTGAGCGCGATCGTCATATCGAACAGGCCGTTCATGCCTTACGTCAACTCGACCCTCACTGTCGCTTTTCACGCATTTTTGAGGCCGAACCGGTGGGATTCGACGGCCCCAATTTTTATAACCTCATTGCCGAGCTTCACACCTCGCTTCCGTTGCAGGACTTTTGGCAAGCCGTTCGTGACGTTGAATCGCAACAAGGCCGCGAGCGCAACGATCCTAAATGCCGCGATCGCACCATAGACATCGACTTACTCACGTTTGGCGAGCATTGCCAGGCAAAAGGGCCCATGTTGCCTCGAGACGATATCTATAAATTTGCCTTCACGCTCCGTCCGCTCGCCGAGCTCTGCCCTGACCAAGCTATTCCCGGCGATGGCCGTACCTTCGCCCAGCTTTGGCAGACCTTTGACCAAGACCAACCACTATGGCCGATTGAGACGCCAACGTATTTGAAGGATATTTAAGCACCATGAGCCTCTTTGAAGCCTTTTTTCTGGCCTTGATTCAAGGGTTAACCGAGTTTCTTCCTATTTCCAGCTCCGCACACCTTATTCTGCCTTCACAGCTTTTTGGCTGGGCCGATCAGGGGCTCGCCTTTGATGTTGCCGTACACGTCGGCACACTGGCCGCAGTGGTGGGGTATTTTCGCCGTGAAGTGTGGCGTCTGCTTAAGGCCTTTTTTGCCTCACTCAAAGGGGAGCACAGCTCGGATAGTCAATTGGCATGGATGATCGTGTTAGCCACGATCCCGGCGTGTGTGGCCGGTTTATTCTTAAAAGACGTGATCGAGCTTTACCTGCGAGCAGCCTGGGTGATCGCGGCAACCACACTGATTTTTGGTGGTTTATTGTGGTGGGCGGATCGCAAAGCGACCCAAACATGCGATGAATATCAAACCACGCCCTACCGCGCGGTACTGATAGGCGTTGCGCAAGCCCTTGCCCTCATTCCTGGCACCTCGCGCTCGGGGGCGACCATTACCGCAGCCTTAATGCTCGGTTATACACGCGAAGCCGCGGCACGTTTTTCATTTTTGATGTCAATTCCTATCATCACACTCGCCGGCTCCTATCTAGGCCTACAGCTTGCGACCAGCCCAGAGCCGGTGGCGATGGACGCGATTGGGGTTGGCTTGTTGGTATCGTTTGTCAGTGCTTATGCGTGTATTCACGCCTTTTTAAAGCTGGTGACACGGGTGGGCATGTTACCCTTCGTGATCTATCGCTTGGTATTGGGTGTGCTATTGCTGGCGTTTATCGCCGGATAAAAAAACACCAAGCACGATATACGTGCTTGGTGATCTCACACTGAGGGGGATTAGCGACCTAAGCGTTATTCCCCCGCGACTTTCATTGCATCAATGATCACTGAGCCAGTTTGAATTTGGCTGCGCGTTTCAATATCGGTGCCAATCGCGACAATGTTAGCGAACATCTCGTTGAGATTACCGGCAATGGTGATCCCACTCACCGGGTATTGGATCTCACCGTTTTCCACCCAAAAGCCTGCCGCGCCCCGTGAGTAATCCCCAGTCACTGGGTTCACCCCTTGTCCCATCAACTCAGTCACCAATAATCCCGTGCCTAAGGTTTTTAGCATGGCATCGGCATCTTGGCCGGTGTGGCTAACGTACCAGTTGTGAATACCGCCTGCATGGCCGGTTGGTTCCATGCCCAGCTTACGCGCGGCATAACTGGTGGCGAGATACGTGTTTAGTACACCCTTTTCAATGATACGCCTGTCTTGCGTGATCACCCCTTCGCTATCAAAAGGCGCACTGGCGGAGCCTTTTCGTACATGAGGCAGCTCATTGATGGTGAGCCAATCTGGGAAGATCTGCTCGCCTTTCTTATCGAGCAAGAAAGAGGACTTGCGGTAAAGTGCTGAACCGCTGATGGCCATCACCAAATGGCCAAACAGCCCGGTCGCCACACTGCGATCGAACATCACTGGCACTTGGCATGTGGAGACACTGCGTGGATTTAAGCGCGCCACGGCGTGTTTGGCCGCTTCGACTCCCACAAAGGTCGGTGTCCATAAGTCCGCTTTGTCACGCGCCACGGTGTAGCTCATGTCACGCTCCATCCCTGCATCACTTTCCGCAATCACTGAGCAGCTTAACGCTTGGCGGCTCGAGGGATAGCTGCCCAGCATGCCATGGCTGTTGCCATACACTCGCACACCATAATGACTGTCATAGCTGGCACCATCACTGAATTTGATGCGGCTGTCGTGATTGAGCGCCGCTTGCTCGGCTTCAATCGCCAAAGCGGCGGCGGTATCAGGCTCGGGCTCATCGGGATAGAACAAATCGAGATCAGGATAGTCAAACGCCATTAACGCTTTAGGCGCAGGGCCGCCAAAGGGGTCAGGCGAAGTATAGCTTGCAATCTCAAGCGCCGCTTCAACGGTTTTCGCAATCGCTTTTTCTGACAAATCAGTCGTGGATGCGCTGCCTTTGCGCTGCTCACAATATACGGTGATCCCAAGGGCACCGTCTTGATTAAACTCCACGTTTTCGACTTCGCCCATCCGCGAGCTGACGCTGATGCCGGTACTTTTGGTAATCGCCACTTCCGCCTGGTCACTTTTGGCCGATGCCATGTCGAGCGCACGGCTGACAGCTTGACGAAGTTGCTGCTCTTGCTCGGCGACTTGTTGTTTCACACTCATAGTTGACCTTTTTGATTCGCATTCAAGTTCGACACACTCAGCGCCACGCGCCTATGATAAAAAAGCCCGCGTTTGGGCGCATTTCTTGTTAACATACGTGTCATTGCACATTCTCACTGAGGTTGAACATGGGCCGTAAAAATAAACCCGCTCCCTGGGAGGAAGAGGAAGAGATCATCTGGGTCAGCAAGTCCGAGATGAAACGCGATATGCTTGCCTTGCAAGAACTTGGCGAAGCACTGGTCAAACTCAAACCAGCCGTGTTAGAAAAATTCCCGCTCGACGATGACTTGCTCAGCGCGATTACCGACGCACAACGCTTGAAAAACGAAGCACGCCGTCGCCAACTGCAATATGTTGGCAAGCTTATGCGCTCTCGCGACCCTGAACCGATTCAGGCTGCGCTTGATAAGTTGCAAAACAAGCATGCTCAGCAAACGGTCGAGCTTCACAAGCTTGAGCAGCTCCGTGACCGCATCATTGACCAAGGCGACAGTGCGATTAGCGATGTGCTTTTGCAGTATCCTGATGCCGATCGTCAACGATTACGTCAACTGGCTCGTCAGGCGAAAAAAGAGCAGCAACAAAACAAACCGCCCAAGGCGTATCGCGAAATTTTCCAGTATCTCAAAAGCTTTTACGACCAAAGCCTGTAAACTGCCACGCCAGTGCCCCGCACTGGCGTGCAGACTTAGGACTCAGTGCCTCCAACCGTCATCGCATCCAGTTTCAAGGTCGGCTGTCCAACCCCCACAGGGACGCTTTGTCCGGCTTTACCACATACCCCCACACCTGGGTCAATGGCCAAATCATTCCCCACCATTGAGACTTGCTGCATCGCTTCGATACCGCTGCCAATTAAGGTCGCCCCTTTCACTGGGGTGGTAATTTCACCGTTTTCAATCAGGTAAGCCTCTGAGGTGGAGAACACAAACTTACCCGAGGTAATATCGACCTGACCGCCACCAAAGTTTGGCGCATATAAGCCACGCTCCACACTGGCAATCATCGACGCTGGTGAGCTCTCGCCACCCAGCATGTAGGTATTGGTCATCCGCGGCATAGGCAGGTGCGCATAAGACTCTCGTCGGCCATTGCCAGTGGGCGCAACGCCCATGAGACTGGCATTGTGCTTATCTTGCATATAGCCTTTGAGCACACCGTTTTCGATTAACACATTGTACTGGCCCGGGACCCCTTCATCATCGATGCTCAGTGAGCCGCGGCGATCATTCATGGTGCCATCATCGACTATGGTGCACAGCGAAGAGGTCACCTGCTCGCCAAGGCTACCAGTAAATACCGATGACTCTTTTCGGTTAAAGTCCCCTTCAAGGCCATGACCAACAGCTTCATGTAAAAGTACGCCCGGCCACCCCGCACCCAATACCACGGGCATGGTGCCTGCCGGTGCCGCGCCGGCGCGCAGGTTGACCAGGGCTAAACGAATCGCTTCATCGGCAAATTGCAGCGCGCGTGACTTACCTGCATGCTCTTGCAAGAACACGTCATAGCCATAACGGCCACCGCCTCCCGCACTGCCGCGTTCACGGCGTCCATCTTGTTCAACCAACACAGAGACAGATAAGCGAACCAACGGGCGAATATCGGCGCCATAAGTACCATCAGTAGCCGCCACCAGCACTTGCTCATACAGGCCATTCAAGCTGGCATTTACCTCTTTCACTCGAGGCTCTTTGGCACGGATATAGCTGTCTATTTCTTTAAGTAGGGCGATTTTTTGCTCGCGCGTTAAACTTGCAAGCGGATCCGTCGGGCCATAATAAGGTTTGGCTTGTACGGCTGAAAAAGCACGCACTTTGCCTTGTCCCCCTGTCGAGGCAATACCGCGTGCTGCGGTGGCACTTTGCATCAAGGCGTCCGGGGTGAGCTGATCCGAGTAGGCAAACCCGGTTTTTTCACCGCTGATCGCTCTGACACCGACCCCACGGTCGATATTAAATGAACCGTCTTTGATGATGCTGTCTTCCAAGGCGAGGGATTCATGCCAGGTGGATTGGAAGAAAATATCACCGTAGTCAATCTGGCGACCGCTCAGGTGCGCCAGTGTCGCATGCAGTTGCGACTCACTTACGCCCGCCGGGCGCAGCAAGGTTTCTTCGACCTGTTCCAGACTCATTCGTTTACTCTTGGTTGTGGCTGCCGAACTGGCAGCCGAGAAAAAAGATAACGCGCCGAGGGTGCGCTATTTCAGTTGGCTTTGCAACCGGGTATGAGACAGTACGGGCATCTTATGCCGAATGGATTCCCCCACACTTAAATCAAGTTCAGCCCAGGTAACGCCTGGCTCACTCCCCAGCGACGCCACGACCTGCCCCCAAGGGTCGATGATCATCGAGTGCCCCCAAGTTTGGCGCCCTTTGCTGTGCTCACCACACTGCCCTGCCGCAATCACCCAGCATTGGGTTTCTATCGCTCGCGCCCGCAACAAGGTTTCCCAGTGCGCTTGACCGGTCACGCGTGTAAAGGCCGCCGGCACAGTGATAATGTCGGCACCTTGGGCACGTAGCGCTTGATACATGGGGGCAAAGCGCACATCGTAGCAGATACTTAATCCAAGGCAGCCAAAGGGGGTATCGAGTGTCGCGAGACGGTCACCCGCTTCAAAGTAGTCAGACTCACAATACCGCCCGTGGGCATCGGCCACTTCCACATCAAACAAGTGCAATTTGTCATAGCTGCCGCGTAAATGCCCAGCGTTATCAAACACCAAGCTGGTACTGCTTAACATGCCGTTGTCGTTTTGAATTGGAAAGGCGCCGACCACCAGCCAAAGGTCATAATGATGGGCCAATTCAGCAAGTTGTTGCTGCAATGGACCGTGACCCAATCGCTCGGCATGGCGCTGATAATCTTGTTTACTGCCAAACACTAGGGCATTTTCTGGGGTAAGCACCAGTTTGACGCCTTGTTCACTCAAGCGATGTAAACTGGCTTGCAATGCCTTCATGTTGTGGCTGGGATCGGCGCTGGATGTCATCTGGACAACACCTGCTTTCATCATGCTCACTCCTTGGCGTTTTCTGCTTGTTGGCGCAATCGTTCCGTCGCGTCGGCCGGCAATGCGAGTGCCTCTTTATCACGCGACACTTCCCTGATATCGGGCGTCCCTATCGGGCCGCTTACTTGATAACGGACTTGGGTGAAAACGTCCACCACGGGAGAAATGGCGGTGGTGACCGCTAACACATACAGCGCCGTCTGCGGCGTGACCGCAAACGCGCTCAGTACTGGGATCCCAGAGGTAATATCCGGCGTAAACCGCACATCGGCGTTGACGCGATTGGTCACCAAATTGGCAATCCCTTTAATAACCATATCACCGGCAATCCCATCCATGCGGATATTATCCGTCACAACCACGCCATTTGTGATCACAGCCCGTCCGGTAATGTCATCAAAGGCCAAACCATCTTCAAATACGCCCGAGAAATCGAGCTGGATTTTACGTAAGATAGAATCAAGGCTGAACAGCCCCAACAGTTTACCGGCGCCCCCCACTCCGCTTAAATAGCCGTCTTTTACATCCGAGCGAATGTCACCATTAAGGCTGGCAATATCGACCTGCCAAGGCAGGCCGGCGTAATCTAACGAGGCTTGAGTCGAAAAGCTGGCGTCTTGGATCCCACCACTGATGCCAAATCGTCCCATGAGATCTGAGGTACTCTCCCCGCCTAACGCGAGGGTCAATGCGGTTTGATTGTGGCCTTGCTCGTCAATTAGCCAATGACCGCTGATGGACGCGTGGTTTTTCCCACTCTCCAGCGTCAGAGAAGACAGGTCGACCTGAGAGGCTTTCTTATCAAGTACCGCCTCAATGCGTCCGAGCCGATACCCTTGTAACCACAGATCCTCAATCACCAAGTGTGTCGGCGGAATGGCGGCAAGTAAGGCTTTATCTTCCGGGGTCGCCCGTGTATCCACAGGTTCAAAAAGGGGGGTATCCGTCGGTTGCTCGTCGTCGGTCAACTGGCGATTGATATGCCAATGGTCAATCTCAACATTCAAGCGCCCTTGTGTCGGCCACATGGCTTGCCCGCTAAGCTCACGACTGCCCATTAACACATCCCAGCCATCGGCTTTGCGTCGCGCGGCTAAAGACACATCATGAAACGCTAAAGGGTCGGCACTGACAGCATCAACCTTGGCATTAATACGCTGAGGCATGGGTAAAGCAGGGTACTGTCCGCTTCCGCTCGGCCAAGATTGACGGGCTTGCTCCCAGACGTTTTTCCAAGCCGCGAGATCGAGTTGTTCAAGCGTTAGATCAAAACGATGACCACGCGTTGCCAATAGCCGGGTCCCTGGCTCTCCAATCTGCCATTGACTCGCGGTAAACTGCGGGCGCTGACCTTGGGTATCAATCCGTGCGTGATAGCTCACTTTGGGTAGGACCACGCGCCCCGTCAAGCCTTCACTGTTTCCCGTCGCCTCGATACGCGCCTGCCCTTTTTGCCAGCGTGGCTTGTTAAGCGGGGCTGGCAACGTCGACTGCAGCGGCGTGGTATCAACATCCACACCAAGCCGATAATCAAAACCGGTGTCATTTAAGGTTAAATCGAGCCCCGCCTGCCAACGTGCACCGCCCGCCAGATAGGGGTCAAGTGGCAACGAAAGCGTGTCCAGCAATGGCACTACATCCCAATCAGCGTCGAGATCTAAATCAAGCTGATACCCGGCCTCCACCGTTTCTCCGCTAAAGCCAAGACTGATCGGCTGCCCTAACCACTGCGCCTGCATCGATCGGGTAGTCAGGGTATCGTCACTAAAAGCCAGCTCGCCGGACAGGTTATCCAGTTGCATATCGGGTGCCTGAATCGATACCTGGTTGCCGGTAAAGCGAACCCTCCCCTCGGCATGAGGTTGCTCACCATTGAGCGGGATATCGAGTCCTAGGTCAGCGTTGACAAGCCCATCGACTTGCACATGGGTCAAGGCCGCTCCCACCGTATCGACCAAAGGCGTCGCCAGCATGTATTGACGGACAGCCGATCCGGTTGCCGCCAATGACGCGTTAATATCGAGGTAACTGTCCGGCTGGGTCATATCGGCAATCTCAGCCTGCACTTGGCGACTGACGGCGTCGCCCAAACGAACATGATCACCTTCAATCGCTAAGCGCGCATTTTCAAACAGTAAACGGGCGTCGAGCTCCGTCAACGTCGGCCAAGCAGTGTTAAAGCTAAATGCCCCGCCGCGAAGTGGCACCATGGCTTGGAAAATACCGCTGTGATCTGAGTAAGGGAAAGCGTCGAGGGCTCCAAACCAAAGAATTTCACTGTCTTTGGCTCGTCCGGCTTGAATGGCGCGAGAAAGGTAATCGGTTAAGGAGTCTGGCAATGCTCGAGTGGGGAGATAGCGCCATGTCTGTCCAGCATCAGATACGTCAGCCTGCACGTATAACGCCAAAAAAGGCGCGCCTTTTGAGGGAATATCCAGACGAAATGCGCCTGAGCCTTGCACGTCTGCCCCGCGCACCTTGGCCTTATCACTCCATACACTCAGGCCACGATCCGTTTGCTGCCAATTCAGGGTTAAACTGCCGTGCTCAAGCGGGAGCGGTGCTTGAAAAAAGTCCCCGTACGGCAGAGGTTGTGCTCCCAGCGCTAGCTCAGCTTGGCCTTGTCGGCCTTGCCCAGAAATCGTCGCGCTCAAGCCTTTGAACGCCGGCAGGTAGCCCCAGCGCTTGGCTGAGACCGCTTCGAGCTTGGCTTGATAACGTAACGGGGCGTCGGGTGCTTTACTCAACGCTAAGGAGCGGATCTGACCTGATGGGGACAACGCGGCCGCCACACTGTGCTGTTGCGCCGATTGACTGGCAAGCCCAAGCAAAGGCCGTAAAGAGGCAATATCGACGTCGGCCGCATTGAGACGCCAGTTGTCCAACGCCCCCTGCCAAGAAAGCTGTGACATTGCCGCTTGCGTGGTCGTGCCGGTTTGTACCCATAGTCCATCCGTGTCGAGGCGCCATGTCTGTTCATCCAAGGCCTGCAACTGAACATGGCTATCTTTTATCGCCCATTGCTTCGCTTGACGCTCATCCTCTTGCCACGCTAACGCGAAATGATCAATCGACAACAGTCCATTGTCGACACGCCCCTGCTCCACCCTGACCCAGGCTTTTGCATCTAAACGCGCGGTGTTGATGGTGGCGGATGGCGTGAGCTGTTGGGTCAGCCAAGGGGCAATATCCATCGCCTCACTGGCCAAATAAAAATCTCCCGTTAACGTACTCAAGCCGTCGGTTTCGCGGAAGGCAGCATTAACACGCACCTTTTCCAGTTGCGTGCCTTGCATGCCTAGTCGCCCTTGTACTTGGTGCTCACCTTGGTTATTGCGCCAAAACAAGTCACTGATCACCAGAGTCTGCGTTTCCAGCGAAGGGGTGACTAGGATCACCTTGGCATTTGGGATCGAAAATTGCCCTAACCGCGCCAAGAATAAGTCTTCTAGCCGCTCGCGTACGCCCGCTTGGGTATTTTTATCTGGTAGCTGACCGGTATCAAACACCAAGCCGTCGAGTGTGACATGGGAGAATACCGGCTGACGCCGAATGAGGGTGGCAGAGACATCCAGTTGCAAACTGATTGCGCGAGCGGTTAACAGCGGGGGGCCGTTGTCGCTGGTGGCGAGCGCGACGTTTTCGAGTCGCAGTGACGGCGTCAGATTGCGCCACTGGCCCGCAATACCATCCAGTTGTGCGCTAAAGCCGGTTTGCGCCGATACCCACTGCCGAAGCGGCGCTTGCAAGATCTCCATATTGGGCAATAGAAAGCGCAAACCGCCGACTAGTAGGGCGGTTATCACTATCACACTGATCACGCTGACCGTAAGCCAGCGCATACCCCTTCTCACCCAGGTCATGGATTACATCATTACTACGTCAAACTGTTCTTGCGTGTATAACGGCTCGGATTTCACTTTCACTTGCTTACCGATAAACACTTCTAACTCCGCCACAAGGTGCGAGTCTTCCTCTGCCAATGCCTCAATCACCGCAGGGGCCGCGTACACCACAAATTTATCCGCTTCATAAATGCGGTTAACGCGAGTAATTTCACGAAGCACTTCATAGCAAACGGTTTCCACGGTTTTAACCGACCCTCGCCCATCACAGGTTGGACAGCCACCACACAGTACATGTTCAATACTTTCTCGCGTGCGTTTGCGTGTCATTTCCACCAGCCCTAGCTGAGTGAAACCATTGATGTTGGTTTTCACTCTGTCTTGGCTGAGCGCTTGCTCAAGAGAGTGCAACACGCGACGCCGATGCTCATCCGTGCTCATATCGATAAAATCGATAATGATGATCCCACCGAGGTTTCTCAGCCGTAATTGGCGAGCAATCGCGCGTGTGGCCTCAATATTGGTATTAAAGATAGTCTCATCCAGATTCCGCCGCCCAACAAACGCGCCTGTATTGATGTCAATGGTGGTCATCGCCTCGGTCTGATCGATAATCAGGTAGCCGCCAGACTTGAGCTGGACTTTGCGCTCCAACGAGCGTTGGATTTCATTTTCGGTATCATACATATCGAAAATCGGCACCTGACCGTCGTAATACACCAGCTTGTCGGCCAGCTCCGGCACAAATTCAGAGGTGAACTCTTGGAGCTTTTCATAGGCTTGCTTGGAGTCAACCCGAATTAAATCCAGCTCGGTACCCACAAAGTCACGCACGATGCGCTGTGCCAGTGCGAGCTCACCATACAGCATGGATTTGGCTGGATAACGCGTGCGGCGCTCTAACACCTTGTTCCACAAACGCTTTAAAAAGGCAGCATCTTGCGCCATTTCATTGTCTGTTGCCCCTTCAGCGGCGGTACGGATAATAAAGCCACCGAGCTCGTCGCAATAATCACTGACAATGCTTTTGAGACGTTTACGCTCGTCTTCACTTTCAATGCGTTGTGATACCCCAACATGGGCCGCACCTGGCATGAAGACCAGATAACGCGAAGGCAAGGTAATATCGGTGGTAAGGCGCGCGCCCTTGGTGCCCAGCGGATCTTTGACCACTTGCACCACAATATCTTGCCCTTGGCGAACCAGCTCGGAGATATCGCGCACTTGGAATTGTTGCTTCTCATTTTCCGACACACACTCGGTATGGGGAACAATATCTGAGGCATGTAAAAACGCGGCCTTCTCTAGGCCAATATCGACAAAGGCTGCCTGCATGCCAGGCAACACACGACTGACTTTGCCTTTGTAGATATTGCCTACAATACCGCGTTTGGCTTCTCGCTCGATATGGATCTCTTGGAGGTTCCCCCCCTCAATCATCGCCACCCTGGTTTCGCTGGGGGTGACGTTTATTAGCAGTTCCGCACTCATGGTTTCCCCGAATCTCTCAAAAGTGGGGTCTAGCGACAGATGTGCGCTCAGACCGAAAATTGTTTGAGCAGCTGCTCGGTTTCATACAGTGGCAAACCAACCACGGCGTGATAGCTTCCATCAATCCGGGTGACAAATTTACCGCCCAGCCCTTGAATCGCATAGGCGCCAGCCTTATCGACTGGCTCGCCCGATTGCCAATAAGCCTCAATCTGTTCATCACTTAGCGTACAAAACCACACCTTGGTGGTCACCACAGTGGTGATCTGCTTCATGGCATTGGCGACAGTGACCGCTGTCATCACTTGGTGTTCGCGCCCTGACAGTTGCTTAAGCATTCGGATCGCCTCCGCTTTATCATGAGGCTTTTCGAGGACCTGTTCACCGTCAACCACAATGGTATCAGCACCGAGCACTGGGGTATGGCCACCGGTTTGCACGACCCCTGCCCGCGCCTTGTCTTGCGATAAGCGAGACACGTAAGCATAAGGCGACTCACCGGCCTGTTGTTGCTCCTCCACATCGACCACGACACGGGAGAAATTCACGCCCATCTCGGTGAGCAGTTCATGACGCCGAGGCGACCCCGAGGCCAGATATAAATCAAAGCTCATGATACCTCTTTACGATTAGTGCGTTAGCGAATGGCAAAGCGACGACGTAAACGGCGCAATAATAGGAAGATCCAAGGCCAGAGTATAAAGTTAAGCACACCCGCCCAAAGCTGCTCTGGATTAAACTGTACGTTAGACACCAAGTACTCCGCCCAGAACTCGATCAATTTTCCCGCCAAGGTCAGCAATGCCAATAAGAGTGCCTGCTGCCAATACGACATGTTGCGTAACAATTGAAAGTTCAGCGCGACGATGTAAACCAAAATCGCCATCATCAAGCCACGCACCCCAAGGGTCGAGCCCAACATCAAATCCCATAAAAGGCCGAGTACTAACGCGGTACCGACATTAACCCGGTGGGGCAATGCCAGCACCCAATAAAACGTCACCAGCAATACCCAAGAAGGACGAAAGGGTGCAAGCTCCCCCGGCCAGGGCGCGGCTTGCAAAATCAGCGCTATGATAAAAGAGAGCCAAATTACAAACTGGCCGCGAAATGTCACATTTGCCATTACGGCGATTCTCCCTCACCATCTGGAGATGGCGCTGTATCAGGTGATGGTGCGGTGTCTGATGGCGGCTGCGCGACAGGTTGATCCGGGCGTGCATTCTCGCCCTTTTCAGGTGTTGGCCACACCAAAAGCAGATAACGCAGGCGATCAAACTTCACTGCTGTGGTGGCTCGCACTTGCGCAAATGGGCGCTTATTATCAAACGAAAACTCCGTCACCGTACCAACCGGGTAGCCTTCAGGAAAGACACCGCCCAGTCCCGAGGTAACTAACTTATCACCCACCTTGATATCCGTGCTGCTAGGAATATTGTCTAAACCAATGTAGTGGGTCGACCCGCGCCCAGACGCAATCACGCGAATATCATTGCGCATGACCTGAACGGGGATCGCATGGGTGGGATCGGTCAGCAGCAGAACGCGGCTATTGTGGGCGCCCACATACGCAATTTGGCCAACCACCCCGTGCTCGTTGATTACCGGTTGCCCTTCATAAACCCCATTGGTCCGCCCTTTATCTAGCATGACTTGATGTTTATAAGGGTCCGAGTCAACGGCCATGACTTCAGCCACCATTTTCCGTTCGTCACGAATAAACGACGAGCCCAGTAGCTCGCGTAGGCGCTGATTTTCGCGCTCTGTCTGCGCTAAAAGAAGCTGGTCACTTTCCAGTTGTAACACCTGCTTTCGCAATGCGCGGTTCTCTGCCACTAAACGTTGATGAGAACGAAACTGCATCACCAGTTCATCTAAGGTGTCGCGCGGGACGTTGGACGCATACTGTAGCGGTGCCACCAGCGTGTTTAGGAAATAACGCACTCCTGCGAACGCATCAAGACGACTATCAGCCAGCATAAGGCTGACTGATAGTAAAAGAGCGAAAAACAGGCGCAGTTGCAGAGAGGGTCCTCTGCCAAACATAGGTTTCATAATGAAAACGACCTGTTTGTAGGCGCAGTCACGTTAATCTTCGCTAAAAAGATCACCGCCGTGCATATCGATCATTTCTAGCGCTTTACCTCCGCCACGTGCGACACAAGTCAGCGGATCTTCGGCAACGACGACTGGAATGCCGGTTTCTTCGGTAAGCAAACGGTCAAGATCGCGCAGCAGCGCACCACCACCGGTGATCACCATGCCACGCTCAGAAATATCAGACGCCAGCTCTGGTGGGCATTGCTCTAGTGCCACCATCACCGCAGAGACAATCCCAGTCAGGGGCTCTTGCAGCGCTTCTAGGATCTCATTGGAATTAAGTGTGAAGCTACGCGGCACCCCTTCAGCAAGGTTACGACCACGTACCTCAATTTCACGCACTTCATCGCCTGGGTAAGCGGAGCCGATTTCATGCTTGATGCGCTCTGCGGTGGCTTCACCAATCAAGCTGCCATAATTTCGGCGAACATAGTTGATAATCGATTCATCGAAACGGTCACCACCAATACGTACCGACGATGAATACACCACGCCATTAAGCGAAATGACCGCCACTTCTGTGGTACCACCGCCGATATCGATCACCATCGAACCCGTTGCTTCTGATACCGGCAAGCCTGCGCCAATCGCCGCTGCCATGGGCTCATCAATTAAATAGACTTCACGTGCACCGGCACCTAATGCCGACTCACGGATGGCTCGGCGTTCAACTTGGGTTGAGCCACAAGGTACGGCCACCAAGACGCGCGGGCTTGGACGCATGTAGCTGTGATCGTGCACCGATTTAATAAAGTGCTGCAGCATTTTTTCGGTGACGTAGAAATCAGCAATCACACCGTCTTTCATTGGACGAATCGCGGCAATGTTCCCCGGTGTTCGACCCAGCATCTGCTTCGCATCATGACCCACAGCAGCCACACTCTTGGGAGAGCCTGCACGGTCTTGGCGAATAGCGACAACAGACGGCTCATCCAGAACAATGCCCTGTTCTTTTACGTAAATCAGTGTATTGGCGGTTCCCAAGTCAATGGATAGATCGTTGGAAAACATCCCGCGAAGTTTCTTAAACATGATGGTCGATTAATCCTGCAAGCTATGAAATCAGACAAATTGAGCTAAATGTATCAACGCGCAAGGTAAGCGGCAAGATACGGTGCTGTAAACCTGAATGAGATCTGTGTTTTTTTTCAATGCGCTGTCATTTTGATGGTTTTTCCATCAAAAACGCATTATTCCTTTTATCTTTATCGGGTCGGTGATTGGCATGACTGATGAATCACCAACTGCGTCGATGCCTTCGTTGACGCCGTTGCCTCGTAATACGTTAAGTAACAATCCGTCGCTGGCTGATCAGGGAGCCGCCAGATAAAGTCGACCCGATTTTTCTCTGGATAGCGTCGCAACTGCCAACGCGTTGTATCCTTCAGCGCCGTCACTAACTCAGGCAAAGCACTTGCCTCAGGGTAGCCATAAGACACACGAATGGACGTGCCGTTGACGGTCAGTGATTGTTCCGCCTGATCACTGACTCTTTTCTTCTCGGCCAACGCGTGTGTTTGCGTCATGGCGCTGTCGATGCCGCTTTTTAAACCTTTTAACGCGGACACATTAGCATCCGCCTCATAATCGTAGAACTTAGGGATCGCTATCACCACCAGCACCGACAAAATACTGACCACTAGTAAGGCTTCTAACCACCCGCGTCCTTGTTGATGGGAGAGCTTG
The DNA here is from genome assembly GCF_001995955.1 of Salinivibrio sp. PR6. Lineage (NCBI taxonomy): Bacteria > Pseudomonadati > Pseudomonadota > Gammaproteobacteria > Vibrionales > Vibrionaceae > Salinivibrio > Salinivibrio sp. PR6. Next base: position 54,314 of record NZ_MUFA01000013.1, read on the forward strand.
ATGACTTGACTCATCGCTTCCCCCATCGGCGGCGTTTTTTCTGTGCTGGGTGCGGAGACATTTCCGCCCCAAGCAGCCGCCCTTGTCCGCCCGCGACACCCAGTTCTTTCACCACTGACCATTCCTCATTGGTTTCCACGCCTACCGCCAGTACCTCGGTGGTGGTAGCCTCACAAGCACCTAACACGCTGCGCAAATACAGCTGGTTCTCTGGCCGTTGGTGGATATTGCGCACCAAACTACGATGAAGCTTAATATAAGCGGGTTGAATATCTTTAACATAGTGAGTGCTTACTATCGTTCTACCTGCTTGGTCAACAACTAGACGGCACCCTAACGCGGCAATCATTCGTAAGCAAGGCCGCGCCGCATCAAAGTGTGAAACCAAAGCGCCTTCAGACACTTCCACCAGTAAGCGATTCAATGTACTTCTTGGCGTTTGTAGCAACATATCGCGCAACCACACCACAAACTCACGTTGACAAAGTGAGTACGCACTTACATTGACGGCGTAGTTATCGATGTAGTCACGCGTTTTTAGCCACCACAGCGCGCGACCCACGGTCGCCTTGTCAAACGCCACGTCCATGCCAACCCATTCGACCCCTGGCCAAAAGCGCGAGGCCTTAAGCACCTTGCCTTTTTCGTCCTTAATTCGGCCTAAAAGTTCATAATGAAGGCGGGTTTTGCCATCTCGCGCAAACACCGGTTGGCGATAAAGCATCGGTCCCTCTCCTGCCATCACCGACTCGAGTAAGGTGCGCCAACGTACACTACCACGTTTATCCAGTTGGCTTAGTTGTTTGTCGAACTGTGACCAACCATTCTGGCCGGTTAGCGCCGCCGCTTTAAGTGCACGTTCAGCTTCATCCATTAGTCGCCCACGTCGCTCACTGGCGCCAAATGAGGTCATCCCAAGGTGGAACCAATTATCTTGATCCAACGCCTCGGGTGGCGCGAGTTTATCTAACGCATTGGTAATTTGCGCTAAAAAGGGATGCACTTCTTCTCCCGCTTGGTTGATCAGCAAAATGGCAAAATCCGAGGCAAAATAACGTGCCAACACGGCATCCGGAAAACGCTGAATCGCATTCGACAGAACATTGCCAATCGCTTGAATCAATTGATCGGCGGCTTCTTGCCCGTGCTGCGCCACCAGATCGTCCCATTCCGCCACCCTCACTAGGATCACACTGCCTTGGCTGGCATCATCACTGGCTAGTGTGTGCAAGCGATTATCAAACATCACGCGATTCGCGGCGCCGGTGAGTTGATCTAAGAAGGTGTTGGTGCGAATAAAGGTGTCAAAACGACTACGCTCTTGGCGCGCTTCTTTAAGCTCTTCGATCAGTTGCGTTAACGCCGCGCTTGCCGGGATCGGCCACTCGCGGCTATCACCTTGCTGCGCATCATCGAGTCGCCCCGCTAAGATCAGTCGGCCACGCTGCTCAAGCAACTCACTGCCATACAGCTGACGCCGGAGCCAACGGATCCCCCATGTGAGCCCCAAGACAATCACCAAAATCGCCGCCGATAAGGAGGACAATGGACCAATGGAATAGGCAAACTCCGCATACGGCGGCACAAAGGTCAGTTTGACCGCAAACCCTGGGTTGCTATCGAGCGGTATATCACGAGAGATTACCTGTTGATTGGTCACCGCCTGGTATTGAATTTGCTCATATTGATACAAGATCCCAGCGTCCGAGTAGATAGTGAGGGACGTCACGTCACTGGCTTTAAGCATCTTGGGAAGCCAGCGAGAAAAGTATTGGTTATCACGCTGGTCACTGGCCATCTCTTGATCAATCACCTCAACCATGCCGTCAACATAATGCGAGATGAAATCAATCCCCAATTGGCGGAAGCTGATCGCACCGCCGATAAACAACACAAAAATGGCGCACACCACAATAAGCGTGACAAATGCAACGAGTCGGTTGGTCAGCTTCATACCGCTGACTTTGATCGCACTGGCTGTTCTATCCATGATTCTCTGCTGACTTGGGTCGCCTTCGGGGGCTAGTAGCCGCTATTATCAGGCTTGGTTATCATAATGTGAATGCCTAGACCACGAATCGGTGGCTGTCTTTTTACGCAACGAGGACTCATGGACTGGATTACCTGTACACAAAGCTTTATCTGCGTGGTGGATCATGGCTCGTTGGCCCAAGCGGCCACCAAGCTACACACCTCAAGCTCTGCCCTGTCAAAACGCCTAAGCTGGCTAGAACGCCAACTGGGGGTTCAATTGCTCAAACGCACCACACGCAGTTTGTCGATGACAGATGCGGGTGATCTCTTCTACCACCGCGCCAAGACGTGGGTCGATGACTGGCAACAATTAGTCAGTGAGACCACCTCCACCTTTGGTGAGGTCAGTGGTGTATTGCGTATCGGTGCGCCATTGGTGACAGGGAACCGCTTTCTGGTCAACTTTATTGCTGAGTTTCTTGAGATTTATCCGAAAATCAAAGTCGAACTCACCACCCTCACCCCTGGCCAGCTGCCGGATCTGAATCTGGACGTGGTGATCAGTCGTGAACTCGAGTACTTTAACTCCGCCAGCTACATCGCCGCCAAATTATTTGATTTTCAACCTGGCTTTTTTGCTGCCCCTGCCTACCTCGAGCGCCATCCGCCCATCACCACGCCAGCGCAACTTACCCAGCATAATATTTTGCTTTACGGTAATTCGCATCAGCCTCAAGAGCGGGTGTTTGAAGATGGCACCCGCTTACAATTGTCCGGTAATTTTGTCTCACCCAACCCTGAAGCCTTGGTCAGTGCCGCGGTGATTGGCATGGGGATCATTTTAGGGGGCGCCGGGACGGTGCAAAAAGAAATCGACCAAGGCTTATTGGTCCCGGTGCTACCAGCCCTTAAGCAACCACGATTATCGGCCTACGCCTACTACCCTAAGCTGGAATACAACCACACCAAAACCAAATTATTTATCGATTTTATTAAACAGAAAGTTAAAGATTTGTACGTTTAGCGTGCAGGCAAAGCAAGAGGTAACGCCAACTATCATCGGGGCTTAGCCGATTTTGGAAAAAGTATTTTATCTTTTATCTATATATCGATAACAATCACTGCGCTAGGGTGAGACAAGACACTCACCTCAACAACGTGCAATATTCATGGCCTATTATAATCCTAAGTACCCCGATACCCCCTCGCTTAAACGTGCAGCAAAACGGCGTATCCCAGCCTTCGCCTTTGATTATCTTTGCGGCGGTTGTCACGATGAAATTGGCGTGGCGCACAATGCCGGGGCGTTTGAACACGTAAAACTGCAGTCTGACTTGCTTGCGCCTACCCCAGAGATCGACTTATCCGTCGAGCTATTTGGCCAACGCTATGCCGCGCCTTTTGGCGTCGCCCCCGTCGGACTTCAAGGGTTAATGTGGCCCAAAGCGCCGGAAATTTTGGCAAAAGCGGCCTATCAAGCAAAGCTTCCTTATGTGCTCAGCACCGTATCCTCAGCGAGTCTTGAGACCATCGCCGAGATCTCTGAGGGAACGGCGTGGTATCAACTCTATAACCCAACGGATGCCAAGATCCGTAAAGATCTCATGGGTCGCATTAAAGGTGCAGGGTATAAAGTGCTGGTCGTCACTGTGGATGTGCCGACCTTCGGTTATCGCCCGCGCGATATAAAAAATGGCTTGGCGATGCCGCCGAAAATGAACCTACGCAATATCGTGCAAATGATGCAGTGTCCGGCATGGAGCTGGCAGACGTTACTGGCTGGCGTGCCTGAGATGCAAACACTCAAGCCTTACATGCCAAAAAACATGCCCACCAGCGAACTGGCGAACTTTATGAACAATACGGTGATGGGCGCCGTCGACTTCGACAGCCTCAAGGTGATCCGCGATAACTGGGACGGCCCCTTGGTATTAAAAGGCTTGGTCAACCCAGACGATGTCAAACAAGCGGTTGCGCTCGGTGCCGACGCAGTGGTCTTATCCAACCATGGGGGACGTCAGTTAGATGTTGGCGAGTCGCCACTGGATACCATTCAAACCATCAAGCGCTTATATGGTGACAAGATTAAACTGCTGATGGACAGTGGCGTACAAAGCGGCGGGAATGTAGCCCAAGCGATGGCCATGGGCGCCGACTTCACCCTGCTGGGCCGCACTTTTGTCTATGCCTGTGGCGCGTTGGGCCATCATGGGGGGGAACACGCGATAGATATGCTCACCCAACAAATGACCCAAGTAATGGGCCAGTTAAAATGCCCAACGCCGGCGCAATTGCTGCACTTTTTAAAAGCGGGCCCCGGTGTCGCCTAACCCAGCCCGTTCAGTAACCGACCACGCCAAAAAGCAAAAAGCCCCAACAGGGGCTTTTTCGTTTCAACCACGTTGGCGTTGACTCGCCACTTAACGCAGTCCGTTTTAGAACGGAATATCGTCGTCAAAATCAGGCAAATCGTTGTATTGCTGCTGAGGTTGCGACTGTGGCTGTGGTGCCGACTGCTGCGGTGGCTGTTGGTTAAAGTTTTGCTGTGGTTGTTGAGGCTGCTGAGGCTGTCCCCATCCACCTTGCTGCTGCGGTGACTGCTGCATGGGCTGACCTTGGCTCTGACCACCACGGCCACCCAGCATTTGCATGCTGCCACTAAACGGTTGTACCGCGACTTCCGTGGTGTAACGGTCTTGCCCGTTTTGGTCTTGCCACTTGCGTGTCTGCAGTTGGCCTTCGATATACACCTGAGAGCCTTTGCGCAGATACTCACCCGCGACTTCGGCGGTTTTACCGAACAGCACAACACGGTGCCACTCTGTTTTCTCACGCATCTCACCGGTGTTTTTATCACGCCATGACTCTGAGGTCGCGAGGCTGAGGTTCGCCACCGCACCGCCGTTGGGGAGGTAACGGATTTCCGGATCGTTGCCCAAATTACCAATCAAGATGACTTTGTTTATGCCACGGCTGGCCATAGGTGACTCCCACTGTTCTTGGTTGCGCGCGAAACGATTTCGCAAACTGGATAAATAAGGAGGAAGTCTAGCACGAGCACCCCAGAGGTTCGAAGCTTTTCCACGCGATCTGTTTCCATATTCTGCAGTTAAAGCGTCAGCACAATGGGTTATCACTCGCAGCGTATACCTTAAAGATAAAAATGGTTTAGACTGATGGAAAGCTTGCCCAGCCTTGACGTCGGTGATCACCCCACTGACGTCACACGGATACGCATGTTGAGTCATCATCAGTAGGATGCTTATGAACCAGGCCGAAACCACCTCAGATAGTTACACACTGCTTCTTATTTCTCAGCCCAGTATGTCTGTGTCTGCACTGATGACATGCTTAGAAAAAGCAATTCATAGCGAGGTTGAGCTCGTGACGCCCGATGCGATCACTGACAAGCTCACCGCACGACCCGGTTTGGTGTTGGTAGACTTAAACGCCTTTGATGACATTGCCACCGAGCAGCTAAAACAATCGCTGATCCCCTTTGCCGACCAACATGTCTTTGCGCTGCTCAATGCACATGACTTAAGTGCCAAAGAACTCGCCAGCTGGCCATTTATCAAAGGGGTCTTTAAAAAAGAAGATGAGATCCGCCACCTATGTTATGGCATCGAAAAAATGTTCTCTGGCGAGTACTGGCTACCCCGTCACAAAATGGCCGCGTTAATTCACTATTATCAGCAGCACCACCAACAAGCGATCGATGAGCAGGCCATTGTCCTGACCAACCGCGAGCAACAAATCCTGCGCCACCTTGTCACGGGCGCCTCTAACCAAGACATTGCCCGTGCATTGGACGTCAGTGAGCATACCGTTAAGTCGCACCTTTATAACGTGTTTAAGAAAATCAATGTTAAAAACCGAGTACAAGCCGTGTTTTGGGCGAAAAACAACTTATCCCTAATTGGCTCCACGGGGCTTGAGGCCTATCCTGGCACCGACGACGATCACCGCTAGTTGGGTCAAGCTCACCCATCAAGGTAGGATGTCACGTTACTCAGTTAAAAAGGAATCACAGGATGGGATTTGATGTCTTTAACGGTGATGCCGATGGGCTTACCGCGCTGGTGCAATGGCGCTTAGCGCACCCACAAGCCACCACGTTAATTACGGGGGTTAAACGCGATATTGCTCTGTTAAAGCAAGTGCCCACAGGCCCCGAGCAGGTCACAGTACTCGACGTTTCTATGGCGAAGAACCAAGACGCACTCGCGAGATTACTCGCGGCTGGCACGCGCGTGTTCTATGCCGATCACCATCAAAGTGGTCCCATCCCAGATTCGCCTTTGTTAGACGCACATATTCATACCAGTGCTAACACCTGTACCGCGCTTATTATCGATAAACTTCTCGGTGGGCAGTATCGAGAATGGGCGTTAGTTGGCGCGTATGGCGATAACCTGGATCGCACGGCTAATGCCCTTGCTCAACAGTCGGGTATTGACGAGCAAACGCGCGCGCGGCTGGCACAGCTCGGCCACTATCTCAACTACAACAGCTATGGCGCGAGCTTGGATGACCTCATTATGCCCCCCGCGGTGTTATATCGTCACCTGTGTGGCTTTTCGACCCCCGATGCTTTTATGCGCGCTTATCCGGACATCGTGATGGCGCTGGCTGACGCGTATCAAAGTGACCGGGCGCATGCGCAAACCCTAACCCCGGCGCTAGGCGATGAAAACGCACAGGTGTATCAGCTTCCCGATGCCGCTTGGGCACGCCGAATAAGTGGCATGTTTGGCAACCAATTAGCCAACCGCCATCCTGATAGAGCCCATGCCGTGCTCACGCCAATGCCAGGAGGAGAATGGATGGTCAGTATTCGTGCCCCGCTAAATCGGCCTACTGGGGCGGCGCAGTTGGCCGAGCAATTCACAACAGGCGGTGGCCGCGCTGCGGCGGCGGGAATTAATGCCCTCCCACCGGCGTCCTTATCGACCTTTACCGATGCATTTATGGCGTATTTTTCCACCCATGCGGACTAAGCAACGCGGAGACGGTCACGCTATCTAGCCGCGTTGGCGCGCAGTACTTGCTTAGCCGCACTGAACCCAGCAAACTATTGACCCAGATAACATTGTTAGCAGCCGCTTGCTAACAACCCGCTTAGGGGTGTCGACTGCGTCATAAACCGCTCGCCACCCAACAAAAACGAAAGGATCTGAGATGATAAAAAAATGTCTGTTCCCAGCGGCTGGCTATGGCACCCGCTTTTTACCGGCAACCAAGTCGATGCCGAAAGAAATGATGCCAGTGGTCAACAAGCCTTTGATTGAATACGGCGTGGATGAAGCCTTGGAAGCGGGTATCAACGGCATGTGTATTGTCACCGGTCGTGGCAAGCATGCCATCATGGATCATTTTGATAAAAACTATGAGCTTGAGCATCAAATCAGTGGCACCAACAAAGAAGTGTTACTCGATGACATTCGCAATACCATAGAGAAAGCGTCATTCACTTACATTCGCCAACACGAAATGCGTGGACTCGGGCATGCGATTTTAACCGGTCGCGATCTGGTCGGCGACGAAGCGTTTGCTGTCGTGCTCGCCGATGATCTTTGCATCCATCCTGACAATGGCGTTCTCAAGCAAATGGTCGCTCTATATAACCAGTTCCGTTGCTCGATTGTCGCGGTGGAAGAAGTCCCGGAAGATGAGACCCATAAATATGGTGTCATTGCCGGTCAAGAGATCAAAGATGACCTTTTCCGCGTAGACAACATGGTGGAAAAACCCGATCCCGGCGATGCGCCAAGCAATCTTGCTATTATTGGCCGGTATATTTTAACGCCAGATATCTTTGACCTGTTAGAAACGACCCCGCCAGGTAAAAACGGCGAAGTCCAGATCACCGATGCGCTGCTCAAACAAGCACAGTCAGGGTGTGTACTGGCGTATAAATTTAAAGGCGAGCGCTTTGACTGTGGCAGCGTAGAAGGCTTTATTGAAGCCACCAATCACTGCTACAAGCACCACTACCTTGGCGGAAGCAACAAAGACGAAGCGACGGTCAAAAACCGTCGATAACGTTAACCGCGTCGGATCGCGCGTTTTTCCCTTCGAGTAAAGGCTGTGTAAATATACAGCCTTTTTATTTGGTCATGGTCATGTCTGTGCCATACTAGGCGACCAACCAGTGAGCTGACTGAGTAGTAGGATAATAATGGACAATATCGACGTCAGAGGCGCGCGCACGCATAACCTCAAAAACATCAACCTCACCATCCCTCGTGATAAACTGATTGTGATCACCGGCCTATCTGGCTCGGGAAAATCATCGCTGGCCTTCGACACCCTATACGCCGAAGGCCAGCGCCGTTACGTTGAATCCTTGTCAGCGTATGCGCGCCAGTTTCTCTCCTTAATGGAAAAACCCGATGTTGACCATATCGAGGGGCTGTCACCTGCGATCTCGATAGAGCAAAAGTCCACCTCGCATAACCCGCGCTCAACGGTCGGCACCATCACTGAAGTGTATGACTACTTACGCTTACTGTATGCGCGAGTGGGCGAGCCACGCTGTCCCACTCATGATGTGACCTTAGCGGCTCAGACCGTCAGTCAGATGGTCGATAAAGTGCTTGCGCTGCCGGAAGGAAGCAAGCTAATGCTGCTCGCGCCGATCATTAAAAACCGTAAAGGGGAGCATGTTAAGACTCTGGAGAACCTCGCTGCGCAAGGGTTTATCCGTGCCCGAATCAATGGCGAAGTGTGCGATCTATCCGATCCGCCGACACTCGAGCTGCAGAAAAAGCACACCATTGAGGTGGTGGTCGATCGCTTTAAAGTACGCGATGATCAGCAACAGCGTTTGGCAGAATCTTTTGAGACCGCGCTCGAGCTAACAGGCGGCAGCGCGGTGATCAGTTGGATGGACGGTGAAGGGGAAGAGATCATTTTTTCCGCCAACTTTGCCTGCCCACACTGCGGTTACAGCATGCAAGAGCTTGAACCGCGCCTGTTCTCCTTTAATAACCCAGCCGGTGCCTGTGGTACCTGCGACGGCTTGGGGGTGCAACAGTATTTTGATCCTAAGCGCGTTCTCCAAAATCCAGCCGTCAGCCTCGCGGGTGGGGCGATCCGCGGCTGGGATCGGCGTAACTTTTATTACTTCCAAATGCTACGCTCGCTGTCTGAGCATTATGGCTTTGATTTGGAAACGCCGTGGCAGGATCTGTCGGGCACCGTTCAGGACATTCTCTTGTACGGTTCCGGCCCGAAAGAGATCGAGTTCAAATACGTCAACGATCGGGGCGATATTCGCGTACGTAAGCATCCCTTTGAGGGGATCCTCAATAACATGGAGCGTCGCTATCGCGACACCGAATCGAATGCTGTGCGCGATGAGCTTGCCAAATATATCGCCACCAAACCTTGTGCCAGCTGCGGTGGCTCACGCTTACGCCAAGAAGCTCGTCACGTGTTTATCGACGGCCACAATCTACCCGAGATTTGTGAGCTGAGCATTCAACAGGCGCTGGACTTCTTTGAACAACTGACCTTGACCGGGCAACGCGCTAAGATTGCCGAAAAAGTGATGAAAGAGATCCATGACCGGCTACGGTTTTTAGTCAATGTGGGGCTTAACTACCTGAATTTATCGCGCAGTGCCGATACCCTCTCTGGCGGTGAAGCACAGCGTATTCGACTGGCCAGCCAAATTGGCGCGGGCTTGGTGGGGGTCATGTACGTACTGGATGAGCCCTCTATTGGTCTGCACCAGCGTGACAATGCCCGCTTGCTCGATACCTTGGAGCATCTGCGCGATCTGGGGAACACTGTCATGGTGGTCGAGCATGATGAAGATGCCATTCGCGCGGCCGACTACATCATTGATATTGGCCCGGGGGCCGGGGCACATGGTGGTCAAATTGTTGCCGAAGGCAGTTTAGAGGACATACTCGCCAGTGAGTCATCACTGACAGGTCAGTATCTAAGTGGAAAGCAAGCGATCGAGGTTCCCACAAAGCGTATTGAGCGCGACCCAAACAAAATGTTGACGCTGAAAGGGGCGACGGGCAACAACCTGAAAAACGTTGATCTCCACCTACCTGTCGGACTCCTTACTTGCGTGACGGGCGTGTCAGGCTCAGGCAAGTCAACGCTTATCAATGACACCTTTTTTAAAGTGGCCCACCAGCAATTAAACGGCGCGACCACCGCCGATCCCGCGCCTTACGAGTCGATTGATGGGTTGGGACATTTCGACAAGGTGATCGATATTGATCAAAGCCCCATTGGCCGTACCCCACGCTCAAACCCAGCCACCTATACGGGGATCTTTACCCCGATACGTGAACTCTTTGCCGGTACCCAAGAGGCACGGGCACGCGGATATAAAGTGGGCCGTTTTAGCTTTAACGTGCGCGGCGGTCGCTGCGAAGCGTGCCAAGGTGATGGCGTGATCAAAGTGGAAATGCATTTCTTGCCCGATGTGTATGTACCTTGTGATGTGTGTAAAGGTAAACGTTATAACCGGGAAACATTGGAAGTACGCTATAAAGGCAAAACCATCGATGAAGTCCTTGATATGACCGTCGAGGACGCGCGTGAGTTTTTCGACGCCGTGCCCGCTATCAAGCGTAAACTGCAAACATTGATGGATGTCGGCCTGAGCTATATTCGCCTTGGCCAAGCGGCCACCACCTTATCGGGGGGTGAAGCACAGCGGGTCAAGTTAGCACGAGAGCTGTCTAAGCGTGACACGGGTAAAACGCTTTACATCCTCGATGAACCAACCACAGGGCTTCATTTCCATGATATTCAGCAACTGCTTAATGTCCTGCACCGCTTGCGCGAACAGGGCAACACTATCGTGGTGATTGAGCATAATCTGGATGTGATAAAGACCGCGGACTGGATCATCGACTTAGGGCCAGAGGGCGGTAATGGCGGCGGTGAAATCATCGCGCAAGGTACACCGGAAGCGATCGTGGATGTGGTGGGTAGCCACACCGCTCACTTCCTCAAACCTATGTTGGAGCGATAATGACCTCAGCGCTGCCGCAGAGTCGCGTGATACGAAAGCCGCTAACAACCCCATTTCTACTAACGTTAGCGACCTTGTGGTTGATCTGCTTACCACTGTACTCGGTGTCTCTCCCGCTGGTTGGCATACGCCACCCTGCAGCGGCGCTTTCCTTGTTAACGCTCGCGTTCACCTTGGGGTTTGCCTGCTTAGAAGTCGTGCGTCAGCATACTTGGCGGGCAAGCCGACTAACCTGGATGCTTGGTTTGGCAACGGGCCTGGCGATTATTCCTTATTACTATCCACACGCTGAGGCACTCAATAGCGACTATGCCATGGCCGCCTTGATACTTAGCCTCGGTTTCTTCTCCAGCCTTCAACAGTTTGTTTTTAACCATTCGCAGCGGCAAAAGCTACTCGGGGTATTTTTACTCGCCTCTTGGCTAGCGGTACTGTCGGTGTTGGGCAATCAATCACCACCGGGCATGGCGCCTTTTATGTTTAACAACTGGGTGCCTCACTTGCCCCCTGCGGTCACGCACACACTGCTACTTACAGGTCTCACCTTAGCGGCGTATATTCTCGCCAGAGAGCCGAGTGGCCGCTACCGCCATCCCATCAGCCAAAGCTTATTGGCCGTCACCCCTTTGGTTTTTATTCCAGTGTTAGCGATGCAAGGCCAGCCCCTGCTGCTGCTCTTTGCCTTGTGTGCCATCGTGTTACAGCAAGCCTATTTGAGTCGCTTTGCCTCCAGGCGCCAGCACAAAACTTGGCTTGTGGCAGTCTGTCTCGGCGCGATCCTGGCGATATTTGCCCTCAGTGGTCAAGATAGTTGGCAATGGCTGAGCGACGGCGAGCGACGTGCGTTGGGTTTAGCGTGGCAACAATGGCAGACAACGCCCTTTTTCGGCGTGGGCATGGGGAATGGTAAGCAGGCCTTGCTGTTGCTTTCTGCTTCACAACCCGGCCATCTTGGTCCAGTGAACCTGCCTAGTGCACTGCTGTTTTGGCTGTTGGAAGGAGGCTTATTGATTGGATTGGGCTATGTGTTGGTGATCATGGCGCTCGGCGTCAGGATCCTTCGTGCTCCCTCAGGGACACGGCGGATCTTGATTGCTTTAGTGCTACCTCCGCTCACTGGACTGATGATCTATCCGGTAAGCGGCACCCAGTGGTTCAATGGGGTATTGTTACTCCTTTGGCTATACTGGCTTGATAACCTCACCAGCAAATATCGCCGCTACCCGGTACTCACTCATGGTTACAGCCAACGTGTGGCCAGTCGCACCGTGATCACTGCCCTCGTCATCACGACACTCGTGTGCCTGTCATCCGTATATTTGGCCAATCGTTATTTGCGCGACTCTTTACTCAGCTCGCAACGTTTTGCCTTATACCAGCAACATCCATGGTGGCAGCAAAAGCTCGCCCACGCACAACAAAGCCGTCACTTTCAGGCTAATTTAGCAACTCTGTCTGACACTGAGCGCCAGCAACACCTTAACCAATTATTGCGCCAAGTCGCACAACGACCACGCTTTGCTGGCTATCAGCATGCCTATCAAGTGGCCCTACAAATCGGTGACCGTCAGCGGGCTCGCGATATCCAGCAAGAAGCACGTTACTTGTATCCAAACGCGGCGAAGGTATGGACAATCCGCCATACCCTACCGGATCATTCAACGCCCTAGCGCAATGCCTCTTCAAGGGCTTTAAGGCACAGGGCAATGTTCTCATCCCTTGCGCCGTAGCCCATTAAGCCGATTCGCCAGGCTTTACCCGCCAAATCACCGAGGCCAGCGCCAATTTCCAAGTTATAGGTGTGAAGTAAATGCTGGCGCACGGCGGCATCATCCACGCCCTCAGGAATATAAACGGCGTTAAGCTGGGGCAAACGATAAGGTTCATCGACCACAAAGCCAATCCCTAAATTGTCCAATCCCGCTTTCAAACGCTGATGCATGGTATCGTGGCGTTGCCACGCGTTCTCAATCCCTTCGTGATACAGTTTGAGCAGGGCTTCATGTAGGGCATATAAACTATTCACGGGTGCCGTATGGTGGTAGCTACGTTTGCCGTCGCCGCTCCAATACCCCAGCACCAAACTTTGATCGAGAAACCAGCTTTGCACCTTGTGAGTCCGCGCCTGCATTTTTTCTACTGCACGGGGCGAGAATGTCACTGGCGACAAGCCCGGTACACACGACAAACATTTTTGACTGCCTGAATAGACCGCATCTAATTGCCACTCGTCCACCTTCAACGGCACGCCACCGAGTGAGGTCACCGCATCGACAATGGTGAGGCAGCCGTGTTCACGTGCCAAGGTGGCAAGGGCCTGTGCATCAGAGCAAGCGCCTGTGGACGTCTCCGCGTGGACAAATGCGACTATGCTAGCCTCCGGGTGCGCCTTCAAGGCCGCTTCCACCTTTTCAGGATTAACCGGAGCGCCCCAGGCATCATCAACCATGACCGCATGTGCACCACAACGCTCCACGTTTTCTCGCATCCGGTCGCCAAACACGCCATTGCGACAGACGATCACTGTGTCGCCAGGCTCCACCAAATTGACAAAACAGGCTTCCATCCCCGCACTTCCAGGTGCAGAGACCGCAATGGTAAACGGATTGTCGGTTTGAAAAGCGTACTGCAGTAGCTGCTTGACCTCATCCATCATGCCAATGAATAAGGGGTCAAGATGCCCCAATGTCGGCTTGCTCAATGATTGCAGCACCGACGGGTAAATGTCAGAGGGCCCTGGCCCCATCAATGTGCGAGCGACGGGTTGAAAAGACTGAATATCGGAAATTGCACGAGCCATCACGAATCCTTGTTGTTGGTACCGAGGCTCACCGTTATAGCATATTTTTTCGCCATCCCCCTAGCCTCTGGCACATGAACTGTGTGATCGCTAGCGGCGATTTATGTTTCTTTTCAGTGCCGATAGGGCGCAATGGCCTCCTTTTCCTCAGTCAAAGCGGGGGCTGGGCAGTGCTCCCCCATCAAGAGCAAAAACACGGTTGACACCCTGCGACCACACCCGTAATGTTAAAACTGTTCATGCGGTCACCAACCCATGACTGAACATGCAGAAGAGGTGCATTTCTCAGGCAGTTATCAGGCGGAGCCCCACTCCTAAGCGTGATAACCAGGGGAGACAATGCCGAGGTGGCGTAAGATCGGGGTCGATACGCTGCCGGCCTTGAAGGCTGAATCCTTCAGGCTGTCACTTGTCATCCATATGGACAGACAGGTGGAGCGCTTCTGGCAGAATGCCTGCCGTTTGCTCTTCCTACCTTGTCGCGGTATTTATCGCGGTCACGATGTGACTTCTGATGTTCCCCACTGACTTTTGAATATATTGAATCAATGAGCACGAGCTCAAAAGGGGAAAAGGACGTGAACCCGTTACCATCAATTTCAGTCGCTAAGTTTGGCGGCACCAGTGTCGGGACGCTAGAGGCTATGCAGCAAAGCGCCGCGGTTATCGAGCAAAACCCGCAAACCCGTTTAATCGTGATCAGTGCGTGCGCCGGAGTGACCAATCATTTAGTCGCGCTCGCAAAAGGGATCAGCGACCCTGACGTGCGCCAAGCCAAGTTGGACGCCATTAATGCCATTCACCAAGCAATATTGCAGCAACTTCCTGATTGCCAAAACACGCAAGCAGCCGTCGAACACTGGCATCTCGCCATTGCCGAGTATGCCGAAAAAGCGGCCATCATTCCTGACACAGCGCTAACGGATGCGTTGGTTGCCTGCGGCGAGCTGATCTCAACCCATATTTTCACCCATTTGCTCAACAGCCGAGGTATAACCGCTTTGAGAGTAGATGCGCGTGAATTGCTGCGCACCGACAGCCAGTTTGGCTGTGCCCAGCCTGACCCACAACAGACGCGAACACAGTGCCACGACCAATTGCTTCCGCATTTAGCCACACATCGAGTGGTCACCCAAGGGTTTATCGGCGCGGATGCCCACGGACAAACCACCACCTTAGGCCGTGGTGGTAGCGACTACAGTGCAGCACTGTTCGCCGAAGCCGTGGGCGCAGAGAGTTTGGCCATTTGGACCGATGTGCCCGGGATTTATACCACCGACCCGCGGATTGCCGAACAAGCGCGCCCAATCAGTGAGATTGGTTTTAGCGAAGCCTCAGAAATGGCCACGTTTGGTGCCAAAATCCTGCACCCGTCCACCTTACTGCCTGCAGTGCGCCAACATATACCAGTGTTTGTCGGGGCCGCGAGAGCGCCTGAGCAAGGCGGCACCTGGATCCGCGAGCAAGCGCACTCGGCACCGCTGTTTCGTGCCGTCGCCTTACGACGAAACCAAACCATGGTGACACTAACCAGCTTAAACATGTTCCATGCATATGGTTTTTTGGCCAAAGTCTTTGAGGTTTTGGCACGATTTGAAATCTCGGTGGACTTGATCACCACCTCGGAGGTCAGTGTCGCTTTAACCCTTGATCAAACCAACACTCAGGGCGACGCGCCGCAGCTGCCACAAGCGGCTATCGCCGAGCTGACCCAGTTATGTCATGTCGAGATCTGCGAGAACCTGGCGGTGGTAGCGCTGATTGGCAATGATATGAATCATACTGCTGGCGCGACAGCGCCGGTGTTCAGTGCCTTAGCACAATATAAACTACGCATGATTTGCTACGGTGCCAGCAACCACAATGTATGTGTTGTGGTTGAAGATGACGATGCCACCCAGGTGGTGCAGCGGTTACACGCGGACTTATTTGAATAATAAAAAAGCCAGCACAGGCAATGTGCTGGCTTCTTTCGTTAGCCGTTTAAGTTCGGCCCGAGCCATTTTTCCGCTTCTTCGCTGCTCCACCCTTTGCGTGCTGCATAGCTGTCTCGCTGATCGTTTTGGATCTTCGCCACCGCAAAGTAACGTGATTCAGGGTGGGAAAAATACCAACCTGAGACCGACGCCCCCGGCCACATGGCATAGCTTTCGGTAAGTGTCATCCCCGTATGTGCTTCTACCGACAGCAATTGCCAAATTTTGCCTTTCTCACTGTGTTCAGGACAGGCGGCATAACCCGGCGCTGGCCGGATCCCTTGGTATTGCTCGCGGATCAGCGCATCGTTATCGAGCGTCTCATCGGGCGCATAGCCCCACAAGGTAATCCGAATTTGCTGATGGAGGTACTCTGCAAAGGCTTCTGCGAGTCTATCGGCGACCGCCTGGATCATGATCGCGTTATAATCATCCCCTTTCGCTTTGTATTCTTCCGCCAAGGCATATTCGCCAATACCACCTGTCACCGCAAATGCGCCAATCCAATCCGGCTGGCCACTGCTTTTTGGCGCAATAAAGTCCGACAAGCAATAGTTGGCACCACGTGGCTTTTTCGTTTGCTGACGCAAGTGGTTCAATATGGTGCTCACCGTTTGTCGTGACGAGTCGGTATACACTTCAATATCATCCTCAACGCTGTTGGCAGGAAAAAGGCCACACACTCCCTTCGCGGCGACCAAGCCTTCTGCCTTGAAACGATCGAGCCAAGCATTGGCGTCTTGATACAAACGGCGCGCTTCCTCACCCACTAGTTCGTGATCCAAAATCGCCGGGAATTTGCCACTGAGTGACCACGTCATAAAGAAGGGTGTCCAGTCGATATACTGACGTAAGGTCGCTATCGAGACATCATCGTAAACATGCACGCCCGGCTTCAACGGCTGCGGAGGAGCATAGTTTGCCCAGTCCGTTTGCCACTTATTGTCCCGCGCCTGCTCAAGGGTGACGGGAGCGGTTCGAGGCGTTTTGCGTTGATGTTGCTCACGCACCGCCGCATAGTCTTTGGCTAAACGGGCCACAAAATCCGGCCGCTGAGTCTGTGACAGCAAAGATGAGCACACCCCCACGGCACGTGACGCGTTGGGCACATAGACCACGGGCGCATGGTAATGCTGTTCAATCTTCACCGCGGTATGGGCTTTGGACGTGGTCGCGCCGCCAATAAGCAAAGGAATATCAAACCCTTGGCGCTCCATCTCTTTCGCCACGTTCACCATCTCATCTAACGATGGGGTAATCAGGCCTGATAAACCAATAATATCGACGTTTTCCTCACGCGCCACCGACAGGATCTTATCGGTCGGCACCATCACGCCAAGATCAATAATCTCGAAGTTATTACATTGCAGCACCACGCCAACAATGTTTTTGCCAATGTCATGCACATCCCCTTTGACCGTGGCGAGCAAGATCTTGCCATTGGTCTGTCCTTGCTGCTTTTCAGCATTGATGTAGGGCTCAAGGTAAGCCACCGCCTGCTTCATCACCCGTGCCGACTTCACCACTTGTGGCAGGAACATCTTGCCTTCACCAAACAAGTCCCCGACCACGTTCATGCCTGCCATCAGTGGGCCTTCAATCACTTCTAGAGGTTTACTTGCCGCGGCGCGAGCCAGCTCGGTGTCTTCAACAATAAACTCTGTAATGCCTTTGACCAGTGCATGTTCCAACCGCTTTTCCACCGGCCAACTGCGCCACTCCGCAGTTTCCGCGACCTCGTTCTCCCCACTATCGCGATAGCTGTCGGCGATCTCCAATAAACGCTCCGTGGCGCCATCATCTTTGTTGAGCACCACATCTTCTACTGCCAAGCGCAAAGACTCGGCTAAATCATCATAGATGGCTAACTGACCGGCGTTGACGATCCCCATATCCATGCCATTTTTGATGCAGTGATACAAAAACACCGCATGAATGGCCTCGCGGACTGGGTTGTTACCTCGAAACGAAAACGACACATTGGAGACACCGCCCGAGATCATGGCATGCGGCAGGTTTTGTTTAATGTCGGCCACGGCGTTGATGAAATCGACTGCGTAGTTATTGTGCTCATCAATGCCGGTGGCAACCGCAAAAATGTTGGGATCGAAGATAATATCTTCCGGCGGAAAGCCGACTTGCTCGACCAGAAGATGATAAGCGCGCGTACAGATTTCCACTTTCCGTGCTTGAGTATCGGCTTGACCTTGTTCGTCAAACGCCATCACGATCACCGCCGCGCCATAGCGACGGACTAAACGTGCTTGGCGAAGAAAAGCCTCTTCTCCTTCTTTGAGCGAAATAGAATTGACGATGCCTTTCCCTTGAATGCACTTGAGGCCAGCTTCAATCACTTCCCATTTGGAGGAGTCAATCATCACAGGCACGCGGGCAATATCCGGCTCGGCCGCGCATAAATTGAGGAATCGCACCATGGCCTTTTCGGCATCCAACATGCCTTCATCCATATTGATATCGATGATTTGGGCGCCGTTTTCCACTTGCTGCAATGCCACTTCCAGCGCTTCGTCGTATTGCTCTTCAACGATTAAGCGTTTAAAGCGTGCTGAGCCAGTCACATTGGTGCGCTCACCCACGTTAACGAACAAGCTATCGGCATTAATGGTCAGGGGCTCGAGCCCAGACAAGCGACAGGCTACAGGGTGGTCAGGCAGAGAGCGTGGCGCATGTTTTTTCACCGCGTCGCTAATCGCTTGAATATGCTCAGGCGTGGTGCCACAACAACCACCGACCAAATTGATAAAGCCAGACGCCGCCCACTCATCAATGTGTGTCGCCATCTGTTCGGGAGAAAGGTCATACTCACCAAACGCGTTGGGCAACCCCGCATTAGGGTGGACGGAGACAAAGCCCTCACAAATGCCGCTCAGCTCTTTGACATACTGGCGCAATTCAGCCGGCCCAAGTGCGCAGTTTAAGCCAAACGACAGTGGCTCAACATGGCGCAGCGAGTGATAAAAGGCGGCGGTCGTTTGTCCGGATAAGGTGCGTCCAGACGCATCAGTGATGGTGCCGGAGATCATAATGGGTAAGCGAAACCCACGGGCATCAAAGACCTTTTCAACCGCAAACGCACAGGCTTTGGCATTCAAGGTATCAAAAATGGTCTCCAACATGATGATATCAACCCCACCCTCAATGAGCGCTTCGGTGGACTCGGCATACACGTCGACTAACTGATCAAAGCTGACATTGCGAAACCCAGGGTCATTCACATCTGGTGAGATTGAGCACGTTCGATTGGTCGGCCCCAACACACCCGCGACAAAACGGGGTTTATCCGGCGTTTTAGCCGTCCAAGCATCAGCGACCTCACGCGCAAGCCGGGCTGCCGCTACGTTGATTTCCGCACTCAGCGCCTGCATGTCGTAATCAGCCATCGCAATTTGGGTGGCGTTAAAGGTGTTAGTTTCAATAATGTCCGCGCCCGCGGCCAGGTAATCACTGTGTAGCGAAGCGATCTTATCAGGCTGAGTCAGCACCAAAAGATCATTGTTGCCTTTCACATCACAGTGCCAATCTTTAAAACGTTGGCCACGATAATCGGCCTCATTGAGCCCTAACCCCTGAATCATGGTGCCCATGCCACCATCGATCACTAGAATACGGTCGCGCAGTTGCTGTGTCAGTCGGTCCATACTATTACGCTTATCATCTTCCTCGTTGCAGTCATTTCATCCTACCACAGCGAAAATGGAAATCTAGACGTCTATAAATAACAATTTATTTTGATCTATTTCAATTCAGCTGTTCGTTTTGACAACGATTTCTATTAATATTTTGACACATTTTTTCATTCCCTCGTTGTACTAGGAAGCGGCATGTCAACTTACGCAATCCTCAGCTTTATGGCTGCTGCAGCCATCTTTATCGCTTTTATTAATAGTAAAATCAGTCGAGTACAAACCACCATCGCCATCACCGCCAGCTCGCTCCTACTGTCTTTGTTGATAGTGGTCGCCGGTCAATACCAAGCCATTCCACTCAAAACCATGGCCGAGCAAATACTGACAGATATCCACTTCGATACCTTTTTGCTCAAAGGCGTCCTCGGCTTTTTGCTCTTCGCGGGGGGAATTGGTGTCAAGCTTCCCTCTTTCTCCGACCAAAAGTGGGAGATCACGACCCTGGTGATCGGCGGGCTATTGGTCTCTGTGTTTTTAATCGGCACCGGTATCTGGGGCGTGTTTCAGCTGATCGGTATTCCTTTCGATTATCTCTACTGCCTGCTATTTGGCGCGCTGATCTCGCCGACCGATCCCATTGCTGTTCTCGCCATTGTGAAAAAACTGCAAGCACCGATGCGGATCACGACACAAATAGAGGGAGAATCGCTATTTAATGATGGCGTGGGTATCGTGATCTTTGTGACTCTTTTTACCCTGGCCTTTGGCGACAACAACCCGACGGTGGGCGGTACCATTGCCTTGTTTTTACAAGAAGCCGTTGGCGGGATTTTATATGGCCTGGTGCTTGGCTATCTTTTCCATCGCTTGATTTGTGCCACCAACGACCACTCGATGGAATTGCTATTAACGCTGGCTATCCCCAGCGCTGGCTATGTCCTGGCCGATATGCTGCATGTCTCTGGCCCGCTGGCAATGGTGGTTGCCGGGATTATGATTGGCAACTGGACCCGCTTTATTGGCTTTTCCAAAGAAAGTGAAGATCACCTCGACCACTTCTGGGAACTGGTCGATGAATTTCTTAACAGCCTACTCTTTCTCCTCATCGGGGTTAGCTTGCTGCAAATCAGTTTCCATAAAGAAGACTGGATCATTATGGCGGCGGTGGTGCCTATTGTGCTTCTCGCCCGGTTTATCAGCGTGAAAGTGTGTTACCTCGGCTTTAAGCGCTTTCGAACCTATAACCCTTGGGCAGTACGTATATTAAGCTGGGGAGGCTTACGCGGAGGGCTTGCGTTGGCCATGGCAATGGCCGTGCCCGCTGGCATCATGGTGGTGCCGGAAAAAAATATCGATGTTCGCGAGCTGATCCTCATCATGACCTATGCGGTGGTGGTGTTCTCCATTTTGGTGCAAGGCTCAACCATGACAGGCATGGTTGATAAAGCAAACGCAGCACAAGACGAAATGGATAAACATCAAAGCTAACCGAGTCCCTAACCCAAAAGCGCCCGCAGGCGCTTTTTTATTCATCAAGGGTAAAGTTAGACGCGGAAAAGGCATCCAAGTCGAAGGGCGTTTGCTGGTAAACACAATAGTTTAGCCAGTTGGCAAACAGTAAATGCCCATGGCTTCGCCAACTCACATACGGTGGCTGCGAAGGATCGTCATCTGGGTAATAGTTAAGGGGGACCGCGGGCTCCATGCCTTCTTCTAAATCCCGATGGTATTCATGATGCAGGGTATGAGAATCATACTCAGGATGACCGGTGACAAACACATTGCGCTTATCTTTCGTCGCCGCCAGATAGGTACCCGCTTCATTGGACGTGGCTAAAATATCGAGGTCGGTATGTTCGGCCAGATAACTCGGAGAAAAATCCGCATAGCGTGAGTGGGGCGCTAAGAAGCTATCATCAAAGCCGCGTAATAGCGGGTGTTTGCATAACTCAGCATTAATGTGGTGACGGTAAACCCCTGACAACTTCTCTTTGCGGGTTTTCTTGGGTAAATCATACAGCAACTTTAACCCTGCTTGCGCGGCCCAACAAATATATAAGGTTGAGGTAACGTGCTTATGCGCCCAATTCATCACATCTTGAAGGTGCTCCCAATATATCACGTCCTCAAACTGCACCAGTCCTAACGGTGCCCCCGTCACGATCAGACCATCAAAGTTGCGCGTTCGTACAGTCTCAAATTGACGATAGAAGGTATCAAGATGCTCGGTAGGCGTATTTTTGCTTGGTCGATTATCTATCCGCAGTAACTCCACATCCACTTGCAAGGGACTGTTAGAAAGCAGACGCATAAATTGCGTTTCGGTCTCGATTTTTTTCGGCATCAGGTTAAGTAGCAGCACCTTCAGCGGGCGAATGTTTTGACTCACCGCACGGGTTTCTGTCATCACGAAAATATTTTCGCGCCGCAGGATATTGGTCGCGGGGAGTTGATCCGGGATTTTAATCGGCATCACTGCCTCCTAGGGATGTTTAGACGTCCAGATATCTAATAACATAACGCAGCCACTGACCGAGCTCAAGCAATAATCAATCATTGCACAAGTGTTGTTTAAGCATAGGAAAAGACAGGATCAATGAGGAGAGGCAAAAACGAAAAAAGCCCCCCGCAAATGCGGAGGGCTTATAAATAACTCTTGGCAGTGACCTACTCTCACATGGGGAGACCCCACACTACCATCGGCGCAGCAACGTTTCACTTCTGAGTTCGGCATGGGTTCAGGTGGTGCCGTTACGCTATGGCCGCCAAGAAAAACCTGGTGCTGATAGGCAGATTTGAACTGCCGACCTCACCCTTACCAAGGGTGCGCTCTACCAACTGAGCTATATCAGCGAAAACGCTTCATCAAAGTCTTACGTCTATTTGCTTTGATGCTTAAAGCTGTTTTTGCCTTCAGATTTTTCCAAAAATCTGAAAACAAGAAAGCAAGCCTGGCGATGTCCTACTCTCACATGGGGAGACCCCACACTACCATCGGCGCTGCTTCGTTTCACTACTGAGTTCGGCATGGAGTCAGGTGGGTCCAAAGCGCTATGGTCGCCAAGCAAAATTTGGTGTGTCTTCACTTTTCAGTCAAAACACKTAATCTAGAAAGCTGTTCGTTCTCGCCACAATCAACTGGCTTATTTTAAGTCCAACCCAAAACCTCTTGGGTGTTGTATGGTTAAGCCTCACGGGCAATTAGTACAGGTTAGCTCAACGCCTCACAGCGCTTACACACCCTGCCTATCAACGTTCTAGTCTAGAACAACCCTTTAGAGAGCTCGAAGCTCTAGGGATG
>NZ_MUFA01000014.1:0-75016 GCF_001995955.1 Salinivibrio sp. PR6
TTAAGTTTTTTCGAAACCGAAGTTTCAGCTCAATGAATACTGATTACTGTTTCTCTCCGAAGAGAAAAACGAATTGACTGTGCCGAACAACTGTAAAAGTTGTCGTTTGGTCACTCAGTTCATCGAATAAATCTTTTTGTCTATTCTCAACGAGTGCCCACACAGATTGCATAGGTCAAATTGTTAAAGAGCGTTGACATTGCGAAGCTGCGCTTCGCTTGGCCAGGGCTGCGTATCTTACGCGCCTTGCTGTTAAAGTCAAGAAGAAATTTTATCTTTTATTTTCAACCCGCCGGGTGAAATAAAACCTCTTTTTGACTCCCCTAACGCTTGGCGTTAAGTAGGTCGGTCATCTTAATCTTTTAAAAACTCACGTCAAGCGTTTATTTTTATTTGATTTTTTGCCTCGACATGCTCGCTGAACGCTTGCCCTACGTGCCGTGTCGATGGAGGCGCATTATAGAGAAACCACTCACCTTCGCAAGACTAAAAAGCGACTTTTTTTAGAAAAAGTCGCCGTTCGGTCAAACAATCAGCGTTATGGCCTAAAAGCGGGCAAATTGCTCGCTAAATTCCGCCACTTTTCGCCAATCCGTGTATTCAACCTCTTTGGTCGTATCCGTCTCCCCACCCGTGATATGCATGATGAAGCGAATCATCACTCGATCAAACCATTTATAACGTGGATAGTAGAGTGCGCCGGCAAAGACACCATGCAGTTCGGGGGTCCAGGGTGACTTTTCGATAAACTTACGGCTATAAGCGCTGGTTTCTGGCGTATCTTTCCCCGGTTTACGCGCGGTGAGATTGACACTAAAGAATGCTGCTTTCACGGTTTTAAGCTGATCTGCATGCGCATCAATGAATTGATATAGCTTTTTATTAAAATGCCCATAGCGAATAGACGCACCAATCAGTATCCGATCGTATTGGCTGAGATCAATGTCTGGCCGCTGATGAATATCTTTCACCTCACACTGCGCCGAAGCCCCCAGCTGTTGCTCGATAAAATGCAGGATTTTCTTGGTCTGCCCTTCTCGGCTGGAATGTAGCAGTAAGACTTTTTGCGTTGCGTTGCTTTGCTCGCTCATGTCCTCTCCTTCCCCATACGGCTAGCTCCGCCAGAATGTGGGAGTAAATAAAACCAATAATGTGAATATTTCTAAACGACCGAATAGCATGGCAAGGATCAATACCCACTTCGCCGTGTCATTAATATCGCCAAAGTGAGCAGCCACTTCGCCTAGCCCTGGGCCTAGGTTATTGAGGGTCGCTGCAACGGCTGAAAACGCCGTTAGCTCTTCAATGCCAGTGGCTATCAAGGCCAACATACAAATGACAAATACCAGCGCGTAGGCGGAGAAGAACCCCCATACGGCATCAACCACTTGCTGCCGTAGCGCCTTATTACCCACTTTGATGGTGTATACCGCGCGAGGGTGCACCAAGCGTTTCAATTCTCGCGTTCCTTGGAGTGACAACAGCAAGATACGAATGACCTTCATCCCGCCACCGGTCGAGCCTGCACACCCACCAATAAATGACGAGAACAAGAGTAAAACGGGGAGGAACAACGGCCAATGGGCAAAGGTTGTGGTGGTATACCCCGCGGTGGTTGATATTGATACCGACTGAAATAGCGCCTGGGTGAAGGTTTCCGTGGCGCTCTCATAAACCTGATGCCCGCTCAGCATGGTAAACACCACCAGCCATAGTAGGAACTGAATCACCAAAAACGCGCGAAATTCTGGATCACGCAAGTAAAACTTTAGATTGAGCCCATTATTGGCAAAGGCGGCGAAATGGAGAGAAAAGTTACACGCAGAGATCAGCAGAAACACCACAGTGATGAGATTAACCGCAGTGCTATCAAAGTGACCAATGCTGGCATCGTGGGTTGAGAACCCGCCGATGGCAACGGTCGAAAAGCTGTGCCCAATGGCATCAAAGGCAGACATGCCCGCCAGCCAGTAGGCCAAGGCACAACTTACGGTTAAAGTCAGATAAATGTACCAGAGCACCTTGGCAGTCTCAGCGATCCGAGGTGTCATTTTGGTGTCTTTCACGGGGCCAGGGATCTCGGCGCGATAAAGCTGCATCCCCCCGATGCCGAGTACTGGTAGGATGGCCACCGCCAGCACAATGATCCCCATACCACCAAACCACTGTAGCAACTGACGATAGAACAAAATCGCTTTAGGTAACTCATCTAGCCCCACAATGACGGTTGCGCCCGTCGTGGTTAAACCAGAAAAGGACTCAAAAAACGCCTCGCTCACGGAAAGATCGGGCTGTTCAGACAGCATCAACGGAACTGCCCCTGCACTGCCGATCACCGTCCAGAATAAGACAACAATCAAAAAGCCATCACGTGCTTTGAGTTCATGCCGATAATTTCGATTGGGGAACCAAAGTAACCCGCCACCTGCGAGTAGCAGAAAAAACGTCAAAACAAAAGGATAGCCCGCGCCATCACGATAGATAAACGCAACCAATGCAGGCGCTAACATGGTGATGCTGAACAGGGCCAGCAGGAGTCCGACAATGCGGGTAATGGAACGAAATTGCATAGCCTGACGTGGCCCTCTTATCGGCGGTAGCGACTTTCTACCGTCTCGTCGTTACACGTAAAGCAGGCTAAGTGCCTGACGTTGTCTTATGTTCTAACGGGTGCGCGCTTGCTTGTCCGCGGGTTTGATTTTTAAGTGCTTCAAGAAACACATCGATATAGCGCGCATCGATACGCACACTCAATCGCACATTATGGCTGAATTCTGCATCGAGCTGAACGCCATCGTACTGCTTGAGCAGCGATTCTATCGTATCAATGTGAGCATATTCACAGCTTATCGTGTAAGGGACTGTCACTGCCACTTCTCGCGTGGTCAAAAGGCCCAGGGCTTGCTGCACACTACTGCCATACGCTTTGACCAAGCCCCCAGTACCCAGTTTAATCCCGCCAAAATAGCGTACTACCACGGCACAAATCTCACCGACGTTCGCACCAGATAACTGCGCAAGCATCGGCTTGCCTGCCGTTCCCGCTGGCTCACCATCATCGCCACACCCCCATTGCACGGAAGATTCAGGCCGGCCTGCGACAAATGCCCAGCAGTGATGCCGTGCATCAGGATACGCTTCTCGCAACGATTGAATAAATTGCTTTGCCTCTTGTTCTCCGGGCGTATGAGCAAGATACGTAATAAACCGGCTTTTTTTGATTTCAAGCTCGTGCCTCACGGTGTCAGCAGGCACTGCGTATGGGGTGATAGGCATCATGGTACAACCTTTGTGTCTCAGCGATGCACTGTATCATATTCCCTCAAGCACGACAGGGACTCGACCACAGTAAAAACAACCCACACCACATATTTTAAACATTCGTTTAACTTTTGGTTGTCATTTCTTATAACAATGATCCACACTAGGTCGCATCTGGTCTAACCAGAACACTATTCAACCAGGATGGTACTGCCAACGTGGAGAACAACCATGATCTACCAAGGAGATAACCTATCAGTTCGTGCTTTGGATAACGGCATTGCAGAACTGACCCTAGACAGCCAAGGTTCTGTCAACAAATTGGATCTGGCAACGCTAGAAAGCTTAGACCAAGCCCTCGATGCCTTGTCGGGTCGCGATGATATTAAAGGACTGCTGCTGACCTCTGCTAAATCAGCCTTTATTGTCGGCGCAGACATTACCGAATTTCTCGGATTGTTTGCCAAACCCGACCAAGAGCTCTCTGATTGGGTATCTCGCGCCAATGCCATTTTCAATCGTTTAGAAGATTTACCCTATCCCACCCTTAGTGCCGTCAATGGCCATGCACTCGGCGGTGGCTGTGAGTGCATACTCGCGACCGATTTACGTGTAGCAGGTCAGGACGCGCGTATCGGTCTTCCTGAAACCAAGCTCGGTATTATGCCCGGCTTCGGTGGTACGGTGCGCTTGCCTCGACTTATCGGCGCCGATACCGCGATGGAAATCATCACTGCTGGGAAAGAAAAACGCGCGTCCGCGGCATTAAAAGAAGGCGTAGTGGATGCCGTTGTCGATAACGCGCACCTGCGTGACGCGGCGATTCGAATGCTAGGCCAAGCGATCGACGAAAAAATTGACTGGCAGAGCCGTCGCCAACAGAAAAAACAACCACTGAAGCTTAACCGCATCGAGGCAGCGATGAGCTTTACCATGGCCAAAGGCATGGTGGCACAAGTTGCAGGGAAACATTATCCGGCTCCAATGACGGCAGTGACGGCCATTGAAGAAGCCGCAGGGATGACACGCGATGAGGCACTTGAGGTCGAAAACCGCTATTTCGTCAAGCTAGCCAAAACCGATGTCGCACAAGCCTTGGTGGGCATTTTCCTCAATGACCAGGTCATCAAAGGCAACGCGAAAAAAGCAGCCAAACAAGGTAAAGACACACAACGTGGTGCGGTATTAGGCGCAGGCATCATGGGCGGCGGCATTGCCTATCAATCGGCACTGAAAGGCGTGCCGGTGATGATGAAAGACATCGCCCAAGCCTCACTCGACCTCGGTATGAAAGAAGCAACCAAGCTGCTGAATAAGCAGCTAGAGCGTGGTCGTGTCGATGGTTTTAAAATGGGCCAAGTATTGTCGTCAATCACCCCAAGTCTTCACTATGCGGGCATTGAGCAAAGTGACGTGATCGTCGAGGCCGTGGTCGAGAACCCGAAAGTGAAAACCAGCGTCCTCAAAGAAGTCGAAGCGCTAGTCAGTGACGACACGGTCATTGCGTCCAACACCTCTACCATTCCTATCAATACACTGGCGAAGTCATTGGCCCGTCCAGAAAACTTCTGTGGCATGCACTTCTTTAACCCGGTTCATCGCATGCCATTAGTGGAAGTGATTCGTGGCGAGAAAACCTCTGATGAAACCATCGCACGCGTGGTGGCTTACGCCGCCAAGATGGGTAAGTCGCCCGTGGTCGTCAACGACTGCCCCGGCTTTTTCGTCAACCGTGTATTGTTCCCCTACTTCCATGCCTTTAGTTTGCTACTGCGTGACGGGGTGGACTTCCAGCGCATTGATAAAGTCATGGAAAAACAATTTGGCTGGCCGATGGGTCCGGCGTATCTGCTTGACGTGGTCGGTATTGATACCGCACATCATGCGCAGGCAGTGATGGCAGAAGGCTTCCCAGACCGCATGAGTAAGTCTGGCCGCGATGCCATTGATGTGATGTTTGAAGCCGAGCGCTTTGGTCAGAAGAATGGCAAAGGCTTCTACCGCTACACCACAGACAAAAAAGGCAAGCCGAAAAAAGAAGCCGATGAAGCCGTCCCTGCTTTGCTCGCACCCGTAATTGAAGGGGGTCAAGCAGAGATCAGTGACGAGGATATTATCGCTCGCATGATGGTGCCGATGATCAACGAAGTCGCCCGCTGTTTGGAAGAAAACATCATTGCCTCTCCGGCAGAAGCAGACATTGCTTTGGTTTACGGTATCGGCTTCCCGCCATTCCGAGGCGGTGCCTTCCGTTATGTCGATACTTTGGGTGTTGATAACTACGTCGCCATGGCTGACAAATTCTCTGAGCTCGGCGCTTTGTATCATGTTCCTACGGATATGAAACGTCGTGCCAGCGATAAACAGGCTTACTTTGATGTCACACCGGTCAACGCACCGCAATCAGCCTAAGTTTAAGGAGAGAACAATGAACAATGTAGTGATCGTTGACTGTATCCGTACCCCCATGGGCCGTTCGAAAGGCGGTGTGTTTCGCCACGTTCGTGCTGAAGATCTATCCGCGCACCTGATGAAGTCTCTATTGGTACGTAACCCTGGGGTAGACAGCACCAGCATTGAAGACATCTACTGGGGCTGTGTACAACAAACGCTCGAGCAAGGTTTCAACATTGCCCGTAATGCGGCGCTCCTTGCTGGCATTCCACATAGCGTGGGTGCCACCACGGTCAACCGCCTGTGTGGCTCGTCGATGCAGGCACTGCACGATGCGGCTCGCGCAATCATGGTCGGTGATGGCGACACCTTCTTGATTGGTGGTGTCGAACACATGGGCCACGTGCCGATGAACCATGGTGTCGACTTCCACCCTGGCTTATCTAAGTCAGTCGCTAAAGCCGCTGGCATGATGGGACTTACCGCAGAAATGCTCGGTCGCATGCATGGCATCAGTCGTGAAATGCAAGACCAGTTTGCCGCTCGTTCTCATGCCCGTGCGCATGCCGCCACCGTGGAAGGCCGTTTTAGAGATGAGATTGCGCCTATTGAAGGCCATGATGCCGATGGCTTACTCACCTTGGTGGAAGACGATGAAGTGATTCGTCCAGAAACCACCGTAGAGAGCCTCGCTGGTTTACGCCCCGCCTTTGACCCTGCCAATGGCACAGTAACCGCTGGCTCGTCGTCGGCACTATCGGATGGTGCCTCTGCAATGTTGGTGATGAGTGAAGAAAAGGCCAAAGCCTTGGGGCTGCCTATCCGTGCACGTATCCGTGCCATGGGCGTCGCCGGCTGTGACCCATCCATTATGGGATATGGTCCGGTCCCAGCGACCAAAAAAGCGCTCAAACGTGCGGGCCTAAGCATCGATGACATTGACTTGGTCGAACTGAATGAGGCATTTGCCGCCCAGTCTCTGCCTTGTGTCAAAGATCTTGGCCTGATGGATAAAGTGGATGACAAAGTTAACCTCAACGGTGGTGCAATTGCACTGGGTCACCCGCTAGGCTGTTCCGGCGCACGCATCTCGACCACCTTGCTACATCAAATGGAGCGCCAAGATGCTACCTTAGGCTTAGCGACCATGTGCATTGGTCTCGGTCAGGGGATTGCGACAGTGTTCGAACGCGTTTAACCACAATGCGCACTTTCATCAATAAAGAGCGGCTACGTCCGCTCTTTTTTTGGCTTGCGTCATCCCGCACGCAATCGCATAGTGATTGATGTAACGCATGTGGTGGTAACATCATCTGGCCTAGTATGGCCACTCACTGACTTCAACCGGGAGAATGCCATGTTTAACGCGCTTGTCCTTGAACAACACGAAAAGCAAACCCTTGCCAAAATCACCTCACTCGATGATGACCTTCTTCCAGAAGGCAATGTCACCGTCAATGTTGATTTCAGCTCCCTTAATTATAAAGACGGCTTAGCCATTACCGGCAAAGGTAAGATTGTTCGCCAATTCCCCATGGTGCCAGGGATCGACTTTGCCGGCACAGTTGCCGATAGCCAACATCCCGACTATCAACCCGGAGATAAAGTGGTGCTCACTGGTTGGGGCGTCGGTGAAGCACACTGGGGAGGCATGGCAGAGAAAGCGCGTGTTAATGGCGACTGGCTCGTTCCCCTTCCTGAGGGGCTCACTGCGCAACAAGCAATGATGGTAGGCACCGCGGGGTTTACCGCGATGTTATGTGTGCAAGCCTTAATCGATGGTGGCGTCAAACCTGAAGATGGCCCAGTGTTAGTCACCGGAGCCAGTGGCGGCGTTGGCTCTGTCGCGGTCACCTTATTGCATGCGTTGGGCTATCGCGTCTGTGCCGTCACAGGCCGACTTGAAGCCAACCAAGCGTGGCTTAAGCAACTAGGCGCTGACGAAGTGCTACCGCGCGAGTCCTTTAGCGCACCAGGTCGCCCGCTGGACAAGCAACAGTGGGCAGGCGCAATTGATACCGTGGGCAGTCAAATGCTCGCCAATGTCCTTTCACAAATCCAGTACGGTGGCACAGTTGCCGCATGCGGCCTTGCCGGCGGTTTTGATTTACCCGCCACTGTGATGCCGTTTATTTTGCGCAATGTGCGATTGCAAGGTGTTGACTCCGTTTCTTGCCCGAAAGCGCAACGTCAAGCTGCGTGGCAATCACTCACCAAGCTACTCCCAGCCAGTTACTTTGAACAGGCATGCCACACTATCGCACTGGCGCAAACCCCAGAATATGCGGATAAAATTATTCAGGGCGAGGTGAAAGGCCGCGTCGTTATTGATATCGCTCACCAAGGCTAATCCGCGCAAAAAGGCCAATCTTTATTACGGGTTGGCCTTTATTGGCGACGTGCAGACAAAAAAAATCCCGCTCGAAGAGCGGGGAAGCCCAAGAAAACTGGGAGTGAGTGTAGCTGTTGAGTGAGTCAGCCTAGTCAGGCTGCGAGCGTGGCGTTGAGGTCGATAAGGCTTCTACCAATAACCCCAAGGCTGCGGCGCAGATTGCTAGTGTTGCCAAGAGAGTGTGCTCATGACTGTGCGTTAATCCCCAAAAAGCGAGTCCGCTAAGCCCTGTGTAAGCAGCGATACGGTGTCCATAAGCCAAGCTCAATGTGCTCGTTTGTGCTTTTCTCATGATCCCGCCTTTCGTTAACGACTTGTTAAATAATTTACACAACTCATTTACAAGCGCAACCCTGTTTGAATAATTTGTCGCCATAAGTATGATCAGGTCGACACTTTTTGAGGTAAAAATAATGACACTCGCTTTTGACCACGCCGATCTTCAACTTGATGCCTTAGGCCTGCGCTGCCCGGAGCCTGTAATGATGGTACGTAAACGTATCCGTCATATGGACGAGGGACAAACCTTGCTGATTACCGCCGATGATCCCTCAACCACGCGTGATATTCCCAGCTTTTGTCGTTTTATGGATCACACCCTTATCGCAGCCCAAACAGAGAGCGTGCCGTTTCAGTTTTTGATCAAAAAAGGGCTGGCATAACGCCAACCCTTACTCATTCATCATTGTCCTGCGTTAGCTCAGTAGATACCAAGTATCGAGCACAGCCAATGCGGCAAACATCGCCGCCGCGAGCACCCGCACGACAGCAAGCGGGACATGGCGCTGAATTTTATCACCCGCCAGCACCACAGGGACATTGG
This sequence comes from Salinivibrio sp. PR6, assembly GCF_001995955.1. Lineage (NCBI taxonomy): Bacteria > Pseudomonadati > Pseudomonadota > Gammaproteobacteria > Vibrionales > Vibrionaceae > Salinivibrio > Salinivibrio sp. PR6. The sequence continues at coordinate 8,871 of NZ_MUFA01000014.1, forward strand.
CTAGCAACATACCAATGGTTGATCCAATCACTACCACCCACAACGCTTCATTAAACTGTGCGCCCAATGCGGTCGTGGCGAGCTGGGTTTTATCGCCAATTTCTGCGACAAAGAACGCACTGAAGCTCGCCCAAAACGCGCTTTTGCCCTGAATACCTTCATCCTCAAGCTTATCCGGGATCAGCATCCATACCGCCATCACGCCAAAACTGATGATCAAAATAATATGCAATACGGTATCGGTCAGAATATCGGCCGCAACCACGCCGAGCCAAGCAGCAATGGCGTGATTGACTAACGTCGCCAATAAAATGGCACTGATAATCACCGCAGGTTTACGAAAACGTGTCGCTAACGCCAGCGATAGTAGTTGGGTTTTATCCCCGATTTCCGCCAAGGTGACGGTAGAGATAGAAATGGCAAGAACGCTCATGACATTGCTCATCTGGGGCAGGGCTTATTATGATTCAACCACGACAACACACACGCCCCACCCCGGTTCGTGCGATTGTCGTTGGTCTCGTCAAGCCCAGAGCACCTAATGGCAGGCTTGCAATCACCATGAAGATTTTGCTTCAACTATGTTGATGATTGCCCCACTGACTGTGCAGTGGTCAACTACTCCCCAAGACGGCGCTAGTGTACGATTTGAACAATCGCTTGGCAACTTCTATTCCTCTTGCCCCTGCACGGAGAAAATAAGCGCCTCAAAGGCGCACAAAAATCCGCCAGCCCCCTACTGCTTGAGCGCGCTGCGAGTTATAATTGCCAGCTATTTTCTCCATTCATCAACTCGCGCGAACCTGACAATGCATAAATTCGATATCAAAACCTTTCAGGGTATGATCCTCGCGCTGCAGGATTATTGGGCCCAGCAAGGCTGTACCATTGTTCAGCCGCTAGACATGGAAGTGGGTGCAGGTACCTCCCACCCAATGACATGCTTGCGTGCACTTGGTCCAGAGCCCATTGCAGCGGCTTACGTTCAACCTTCTCGCCGTCCTACCGATGGGCGTTATGGCGAGAACCCGAACCGTCTGCAGCACTACTACCAGTTTCAAACCATCCTGAAGCCGTCACCCGATAACATTCAAGAGCTGTATTTAGGCTCGCTGCGAGTGCTGGGAATTGACCCAGAAGTCCACGACATTCGCTTTGTGGAAGATAACTGGGAAAACCCAACGCTTGGCGCTTGGGGCCTCGGCTGGGAAGTCTGGCTGAACGGGATGGAGATCACCCAGTTTACCTACTTCCAGCAAGTCGGCGGATTGGAATGTAAACCTGTCACTGGTGAGATTACCTACGGTATCGAACGTCTGGCGATGTACATTCAAGAAGTCGATTCTGTGTATGATCTGGTTTGGACCGATGGCCCATTTGGCAAAGTCACCTACGGCGATATTTTCCACCAAAACGAAGTGGAGCAATCGACCTACAACTTTGAACACGCTGATGTTGATTTTCTGTTCCGCTACTTTGACCAGTGCGAAGCCGAAAGTACCAAGCTTCTGGATCTCGAGCAGCCGCTCCCTTTGCCTGCTTACGAACAGATCCTAAAAGCCGGTCATGCGTTCAACCTGCTGGATGCGCGTAAAGCCATCTCAGTGACTGAACGTCAACGCTATATTCTGCGCATTCGCACACTGACTAAACGTGTCGCCGAAGCCTACTACGCATCTCGCGAAGCGCTGGGCTTCCCGATGTGCCGACACACCAAATAAGGGAGCATCATGGCAACGCAAAATTTCCTGATTGAGCTCGGCACTGAAGAGCTACCACCCACAGCCTTGCGCACCTTGGCTGAAGCTTTTGCCAGCCAATTCGACGCACAATTGAAAGACGCTGATCTGAGCCACCAAGGCATTACTTGGTACGCCTCCCCACGTCGCTTAGCACTTAAAGTGGCGGCGTTGAGCGATCGCCAGCCAGATAAAGTGGTTGAGAAGCGCGGTCCTGCGGTCAGTGCCGCCTTTGACGCAGATGGCAACCCCACCAAAGCGGCCATGGGTTGGGCGCGCGGTAACGGGATTGACGTGAGCGAGGCCGAGCGCCTAAAAACCGATAAAGGTGAATGGTTGCTGTATCGTCAACACGTACCCGGTCAAGCCATTGACGCCTTACTGCCGGTACTGGCCGATAACGCCCTGAGCAAGCTGCCTATTCCTAAACCCATGCGCTGGGGTGACAAAGACACCCAGTTTATCCGCCCAGTGAAAACCTTGGTGATGCTGTATGGGGACACCTTGATTGAAGGCACTATCCTAGGCGTGGCGTCTGATCGCGTGATTCGTGGCCACCGCTTTATGGGTGAATCGAGCTTAACGCTGGATCATGCTGACCAATACCCAGAGCGCCTTGAGCGTGAAGGTAAAGTCATGGCCGATTATGAAAAGCGTAAGGCGTTGATTATTAAAGATGCCAAAGCAGCGGCTGACGCAGTTGGCGGGATTGCTGAGCTTGATGAAGACTTGGTTGAAGAAGTCACCTCACTGGTAGAATGGCCAGTGGTACTGACGGCCTCTTTCGAGGACAAGTTCCTTAAGGTGCCATCAGAAGCGCTGGTGTACACCATGAAAGGCGACCAAAAGTACTTCCCGGTTTATGACGCTAACGGCGAGCTACTGCCCAAGTTCATCTTCGTGTCGAACATTGAATCGAAAGATCCGGCGCAGGTTATCTCAGGGAATGAAAAAGTCGTGCGTCCTCGCCTCGCGGATGCGGAGTTCTTCTTTGATACTGACCGCAAGCGCCCATTGATTGATCGCCTGCCAGAGCTTGATAGCGCGGTATTCCAAAAGCAATTAGGTACCATCAAAGATAAAACCGATCGCATTACTGCACTCGCAGGACAGATTGCAGAGCGTATCGGCGCCGACAAGTCACACACTGAGCGCGCGGGCCAACTGGCTAAGTGCGATCTCATGACCTCGATGGTGTTTGAGTTCACCGAAACCCAAGGCGTGATGGGCATGCACTATGCGCGTCATGATGGCGAGCCTGAAGCCGTAGCGCTGGCACTGAATGAGCAATACTGGCCGCGCTTCGCCGGTGATAAGCTACCTACCACACCGGTCTCCTCAGCACTCGCGATGGCTGACAAAATGGATACCATCGTGGGCATCTTTGGTATTGGTCAAGCACCGAAAGGGAGCGACCCCTTCGCCCTGCGTCGGGCCGCGTTAGGCGTTCTACGTATTATCGTCGAGAACGGCTATCAGCTTGATCTTGTCGACCTCATCCGTGATGCCAAAGCTCAGTACGATGACCGTCTGACTCACAAAGAGGTAGAGGCGGATGTCCTCGACTTTATGCTAGGTCGTTTCCGCGCTTGGTACCAAGATATGGGCTATAGCGTTGATATCATCCAAGCCGTGTTAGCACGTCGACCAACCAAGCCTGCTGACTTTGACAGCCGCGTTAAAGCGGTGTCGCACTTCCGCAGTCTTGAAGAAGCCGAAGCACTTGCCGCGGCCAACAAGCGTGTAGGCAATATCTTGGCCAAGTATGACGGCGAGCTCCCTAGCAGCGTCAATACTAGCTTGCTACAAGAAGACGCTGAAAAAGCATTGGCGGACGTGGTCGCAGAGAAAGTCGCTGCGGTTAAACCTTTATTTGCTGACAGCGATTATCAAGGCGCGTTGACCGAGCTGGCGCAATTGCGTACACCGGTTGATACCTTCTTTGATAACGTGATGGTTATGGCAGATGATCCTGCACTGAAAGCCAACCGCTTGGCGATGCTTCACCTTATCCGTGAGCAGTTCCTCAACGTGGCAGATATTTCTGTTCTACAGAAGTAATTATCAGCAACACACGACTCAGCCCCGCTATGACGCGGGGCTTTTTTTGGGTGTTGATACGCGGACGCCCCTCTTCGCTACCAATTCTCATCTACCTTGCTACCAGCTCTCAGCCTCGTTGGCTACCCAATTTAATGACGCTAATCACCCTGTTTGTCGAGCCAAGCCGAGTTGGTTTCACGTGGAACACTTGGATTTCTACCCCTCTAAGCGACTTTCGCCCTAGTGTGTACCGATAACGTAACAACCCCGTCAACCATACCCTTTAATGACGAGAAGATAACAAACTTACCATGCTTTCTTTTACACAATAGATTGTTGTATGTTGATTGCAGCTTAACCACAACATCGATACAGATATTTAAAGGCAGTAATCATGGAAGTCACTCACTTTGGCGAGAAGTTCGCCAATCACTCGGGCATCACACAATTAATGGACGATCTTAATGACGGTTTACGTAATCCAGACGCCATTATGTTGGGGGGCGGCAACCCCGCGGCGATCCCGGAGATGCTCGACTACTTTAAGACGCTAAGCCAATCAATGCTCGACGACGGTAGTCTCGTTCACGCCATGGCAAACTACGATGGTCCACAAGGAAAATCGGCATTACTCAATGCCCTCGCCGAGCTGCTGAATAAGACTTATGGCTGGCAGCTCTCAAGCAAAAACATCATGCTGACCAATGGCAGCCAAAGTGCATTCTTTTATCTGTTTAACCTATTAGCGGGACGCTACGCCGATGGCAGCCACAAAAAAATCTTGTTGCCCCTCGCCCCCGAGTATATCGGCTATGGTGACGCCGGTATCAACGACGATATCTTTGTTAGCTACCAACCTGAGATTGAATTATTGGATAACCGCCAATTTAAATACCATGTCGACTTCAGCCGCCTGAAGATTGATGAGAGCATTGGTGCCATCTGTGCCTCCCGCCCGACTAACCCAACCGGGAATGTGCTAACCGATAACGAAATCCGACAACTGGACCAACTCGCGCGCGACCACAATATTCCACTGATCATCGATAACGCTTATGGCACGCCCTTCCCGGATATTATTTTTGAAGACGTTGCACCGTTCTGGAATGACAACACCATACTCTGCTCGAGTCTGAGTAAGCTAGGATTGCCTGGTGTGCGTTGCGGGATTGTGATTGCCAATGAAACGGTGATCAATGCGATGTCCAACATCAATGGTATCGTCAGCCTGTCGCCAAACAGTATGGGGCCAGCAATGGCACTAGCAATGATAGAACGCGGTGATCTCTTACGCTTAAGCAAAAACGTCGTTCGTCCTTTCTACCAGCAAAAGTCACAGCGCACATTAAAGATGGTGCTTGAAACCATTAATGATGAGCGAGTTCGTGTTCATAAGCCAGAAGGAGCTATCTTCCTGTGGCTCTGGTTTAACGAGCTCCCAATCTCTACCCAAGAGTTATATAAACGCTTAAAAGCTCGCGGTGTACTGGTTGTCCCCGGAGAGTATTTCTTTATTGGTGTCGATCACGAAGGCTGGGATCATGCTAAACAATGTATTCGCATGAATTATGTCCAAGAGGATGATGCTATGCAACAAGGTATAAAAGTGATTGCTGAAGAAGTCGCGCGCGCCTACGACGAAGGATAAGTTCTGGTTTCACGTGGAACACAGATACATACATGTTCCACGTGAAACCTTTCATTAGACCTCTCGCAACGAGAAAATGCGCCATAACATTTTCCTAATTGGCCTCTATCTAACCTACCTTCTTCTGCTGACGGACTACTTTCTCCTTTCGTCAGCTTAAGCCTTAATCATCGGTCGCTTGATCTAACTATCGAACCATTCTGCACCCCATATTTCCAAAAGGGGGAATACGGCGCAGTGCGAACAATCATTTGGTTTGGTTTGGTTTGGTTTGGTTTGGTTTGGTTTGGTTTGGTTTGGTTTGGTTTGGTTTGGTTTGGTTTGGTTTGGTTTGGTTTGGTTTGGTTTGGTTTGGTTTGGTTTGGTTTGGTTTGGTTTGGTTTGGCTTGGCTTGGCTTGGCTTGGCTTGGCTTGGCTTGGCTTGGCTTGGCTTGGCTTGGCTTGGCTTGGCAAATAGTATTGGATCGTTCTATTAAGACAATCCAAGTGTTTCACGTGAAACCTATCGGCTCCAATCTGTGCGAATCTGATTCAAATCCACGAGTCTACAAAGAACCTTTTCGGCCAGGCTACAATCGTGGGTTCAACGTTCACCTTCATTCGCTAGGGCTATTCACCAACAGCGGCGAGTGAAAAGAACGTGTCTATAATGCGAAGAATTGAAACCGGCTAGTGAATCTGAACATCACGATTTGCTAGCCACAAAAAAGGGCAGCGGTGCTGCCCTCTCCTTTTTCGTATCGTTATGGCCGACACTTACTCAACGTTTTCGAGTAAACGGCTACCGATTTCGATACGACGAGGTTTCTCCTCTTCAGGCACCTCACGCACCAAATCAATATGAAGCATGCCGTTTTCCATTTCCGCCCCCGTCACTTTAATATGATCGTCGAGGTGGAACTTGCGTTCGAAATCACGCTCAGCAATGCCCTGATACAAGAACTTCGTATCTTGATTACGGCTGGCTTTTTTACCCGCAACCGTTAGGCTGTTCTTTTGTTGGGTAATGTCTACTTCGTCTTGGCTAAAGCCTGCTACCGCCATTGTGATTCGGTATTGGTTCTCTTTGCCTTGCTCAATATTGTAAGGAGGAAAACCACCTGCATTTGACGCATTCGTGTTTTCAACCAAATCAAACAAACGGTCAAAGCCAATCGCGGTACGATAGAGTGGAGAGAAATCAAAGTTACGCATAATCTTATCCTTCCTATGAAGCAATAAAATGTTATCTACGGCTTTCCAACCTGGACAAGCCCCCGGCGACCCAATGGCATCGCCTCATTACTGTATATAGGGTTGGGTAATTTGATTTCAAGCCTCATCGAACGATTTTTATCATCGCCAGACGTGTTACCGTTTTATCTACCCATACGGGTACGTTCAAATACCTCTGACCGCTTTAATAAACTACGGCTCTGGATGATGACATACCGCTTCAATGTTATTGCCGTCTGGGTCAATAAGAAATGCCCCAAAGTAATGGTTGTGATACATAGGCCTCAGACCTGGCTTACCATTATCGATTCCCCCAGCCTCCATTCCAGCATCGTAAAACGCCTCCACCGTCGCTCTTGTTGGTGATGAAAATGCTATATGACGAGGGGTATAGGGAGTCTGGGTTTCTATCACCCAAAAGATGGGCCGATCGCTTGGTCCAAAAGCACACATTCGCTGGGTCGGAAAATCAGTATTCCATTCTGCAACAAACTCCATTTGGATCGCATAGCCGAGCGGTTCAAACACCGAACGATAGAACTCTTTAGTTGCCGAGAAGTTCGTTGCGTAGGTACTTAGATGGTCAATCATAATTGCTCCTTATTGGAATAGCGATATGCTTAATCAAGCGGCGCAACGCGCACGAGATGCCCATCAGGGTCTTGAATCACGAAGGTTCGACCAAACACATCATCGTAAGGAGCTTGCACAACATTGATGGTTAGGTTGTTCGACCATTGGTCAAAAACGGCATCAACGTCATCATTGGTAGGCACCATAATGCCAATTTCACTCAGTCGTGTCATAGAGGGTGAGGGCTGCTCGCCGCCTGTCCACAACGCGAATAAGGCATCTCCCTGCTCAGAGGCAGAAAACGCCACATACCTGGGACTGGTAAAGACAGGATCACATTGAAACAGTTGCTGATAGAAACCCACAGAACGGTCAATATCAGAAACATAAACCAATTGGAGATTAGCGCGCGTTTTTATAGACATCAGGATTCCTATCATTTTGTCGTTAAGGGAATGATAAGTGTACTCGCGCTAAAAATACTGTATATAAAAACAGTTACATATTGAGGTTTGCCTCCCAAACAGGCATGAAAAAGGCCAGCAATGCTGGCCTTAATTGTTGATAAATAGTTGATTTATCGTTTATACATCGAGGTTTTCTACTTTCAGCGCATTATTTTCGATAAACGCACGACGTGGCTCAACTTGATCACCCATCAAGGTGGTAAACAACTCATCCGCGGCAACCGCATCCTGAATCGTCACCTGCATCATACGACGACCTTCAGGATCCATAGTGGTTTCCCAAAGCTGCTCTGGGTTCATCTCTCCCAAACCTTTATAGCGCTGACGAGACACACCACGGGTTGACTCTTTGATTAACCAGTTGAGAGCTTGCTCAAAGCTCTCTACCGATTGCGTACGTTCACCGCGCTTAACATACGCCCCTTCATCCAGGAGATCATTTAAGGTTTCCGATAGGCTTGCGATTCGACCGTACTCTTTCGAGTTCAGGAAGTCATAGCTCACTAAGTATTTATAATCGACACCATGGGTGCGCACCACCAGCTCTGGCACCCATACCTGATGCTCTTCATCGAGTCGGCATGATGCCTGATACTGGCTTTCACCCGTCGACTTACGATTCAAAATCCCAACAATGTTTTCTACCCATTGCTTAGCTGCCCACTCGTCGCGCAGGTCATCGACTGACAAACGCGGTTGATAAAGCAGCTCATTGAGTAGCGCGGCGGGATAGCGACGCTTCATACGCTGAATCAGCTTGAGCACACCATTGTACTCTTTCACCAATTTCTCAAGTGACTCGCCGTGCATCGCTGGCGCATCTGGGTTCACGAACAATGACGCATTCTCCAACGCCAATGCCACCTGATACTGCTCCATCGCCTCGTCATCTTTGATGTATTGCTCTTGCTTGCCCTTTTTCACTTTATAAAGCGGTGGTTGAGCAATATAAATATAGCCTCGCTCAATCAGCTCTGGCATTTGGCGATAGAAGAAGGTCAGCAGCAAGGTACGAATATGCGAGCCGTCGACATCCGCATCGGTCATGATGATGATGCTGTGATAACGTAGCTTGTCCGGATCGTACTCTTCCCGGCCAATCCCGCACCCCATTGCCGTGATCAGTGTCGCCACTTCTTGCGAGGACAACATCTTATCAAAACGGGCTTTCTCGACGTTGAGGATCTTACCTTTGAGCGGCAAAATCGCTTGGTTCTTACGGTTGCGCCCCTGCTTGGCTGAGCCGCCTGCAGAGTCACCCTCCACAATGTAGAGTTCAGATAGCGCCGGATCTTTTTCCTGGCAATCAGCAAGCTTGCCGGGAAGGCCAGCTAGATCCAACGCGCCTTTACGACGCGTCATTTCACGTGCTTTACGTGCCGCATCACGCGCACGGGCAGCGTCAATGATCTTGGTACACACTACTTTCGCATCGGCAGGGTGCTCAATCAGAAAGTCTGATAAGTGGCTGCTCATGGCGGATTCAACCGCCGATTTCACTTCCGATGACACCAGTTTGTCTTTGGTCTGGCTTGAGAACTTGGGATCCGGCACTTTCACCGAGACTACCGCGGTCAAGCCTTCACGGGCATCATCGCCAGACGTCGCGGCTTTGGCTTTTTTGGAATAACCTTCTTTGTCCATGAAGCTATTGAGCGTACGTGTCAATGCGCCACGAAAACCCGCAAGGTGAGTACCACCATCGCGCTGCGGAATATTGTTGGTAAAGCAGTAGATGTTTTCTTGATAGCCATCGTTCCACTGCATCGCCACTTCAACGCTAACCCCGTCTTCCCGAGTATGCTCAAAGTGGAAAACGGATGGGTGGATGGAGGTCTTCTTGTTGTTGAGGTGTTCGACAAACGCGCGGATGCCCCCTTCGTATTTAAAGTGATCCGCTTTGTCTTCTTCGCGCTCGTCAATCAACTTAATGGAGACACCCGAATTAAGGAAAGACAACTCACGCAAGCGCTTGGCAAGCACGTCATAGTTGAAGTTGATATCAGAGAAAGTCTCTTCACTTGGCCAGAAACGAATACGGGTACCGGTTTGGTCGGTCTCACCCATTTCAGCCAGCGGTCCTAGAGGCTCACCGTGCGCAAAATTAAGCTGGTGAACATGGCCATTACGCCAAATAGTCAACTCGAGTTTTTCTGACAAGGCGTTGACCACCGACACCCCCACCCCGTGAAGGCCGCCAGAGACTTTATAAGAGTTGTCATCAAACTTACCGCCGGCGTGGAGGACGGTCATGATCACTTGTGCGGCCGATACACCTTCTTCCTCATGAATATCGACCGGGATACCACGACCATCGTCGCGAACCGATACCGAGCCATCCTCGTGGATGGTCGCCACGATATCATTACAATGTCCGGCCAGTGCTTCATCGATCGAGTTATCGACCACCTCAAACACCATGTGGTGCAGGCCGGTACCATCGTCGGTATCGCCGATATACATTCCCGGACGCTTACGCACGGCATCCAAGCCCTTCAGTACCTTGATACTCGATGAATCGTATTCGTTGGACATTGAGTTACTCTCGCTTATTTATCCTGCGTTAATTTTGCCATGTTCCACATGAAACATCTTACTATTTTCGTCGCAAATTTCCGCGACTTGATCGGCACTAATGGCGCTAACAAAAACCTGAGCCCCAATGCGGGTCAACTCACTGGCCAATAGTGCTCGCCGGCGACTGTCTAATTCGGAGGCAAAGTCATCGATTAAGTAGATACAAGCGATACCTTGCTCCTCGCTATACAACTGGCCTTGTGCGAGCCGAAGTGCACATACCATTAATTTTAACTGTCCGCGCGATAGCACATCATCGACTGGCGTACCTGCCACCTTGATGCGCAAATCGGCTTTATGCGGCCCTGATACCGTGTATCCCATTTGCTGGTCGCGCTCAAAGTTCGCCGCCAACAATGCCTGATAGTCTGCGCCTCGCTCCCATCCTTGGTAAAAACGAAACTGGATGGAAAACTCGGGAAGAAATGCTTGGCATAATGCGGTCGCTCGCGCGGCAACCGCATCAACGTAAGCCTGACGCCATGCGCTGATTTGTTCGGCAAGGCGTGCTAGTTCCGTATCCCATACTTGGATATCGCCATAGTGGCGCGCTGTTTTCAACGCGGCGTTGCGTTGCTTCGTTAGGCGCTTCACTCGTGTCCAAGCTTCAAAAAAACCTGGCTCAGAATGAAACACCCCCCAATCGATAAACGCACGACGAAACTTGGGCCCATCGGTTAATAACTCAAAACCTTCAGGGGTGATCAATTGCAATGGCAGCACTTTGGCCAGGGCCACCAGCTTTTGCCCTTTTTCTTGACCGATTTTAACATCTGCACTGCCGTCTCGGCGCTTTTGAATGCCGACCGGAAGCAAGATCCCATCTTGCGTTTTTACACGACCATGTACCGTAAGATTGGGTTGCTGATGACGAATCACTCGGCTGTTAAGCGCGCTGCGAAAGGAGCGCCCATGACCGAGAAAGTGGATGGCTTCCAATACACTGGTTTTACCACTGCCATTGGGGCCAATTAAAAAGTTAAAGCCTGACGACAACTCAATATCGCAGGCTTCAATATTTCGAAAGTCGTGGACGACCAGTCGTGATAGCGCCATAACCTAGAGGCGAATTGGCATCACAACATACATGGCGTCTTCGCGATCGCAGTCCTCAATCAAGGTACTGCCCACCGCGTCTGTCATCGAAAAACGCACCTTGTCACAACGTAAAACATTGAGCACATCGAGCACGTAACTGACATTAAAACCGATTTCGATTGGCTCACCTTGATAGTCGACTTCCAAAAACTCTTCCGCTTCTTCTTGCTCAGGGTTGTTGGCGGAGATACGCAGCTCGCTACCTTCAATATTCATTCGCACGCCGCGAAATTTCTCGTTCGATAATACCGCGGCTAATGACAATGCTTGCTTGAGCTCAGCACAGTCGACCTCAAGCGTTCGAGAAGTGGATTGTGGCAACACACGCCGATAATCAGGAAAGCGCCCATCAACCAATTTAGAGGTAAAGGTCACATTGCCCACCACCGCACGAATATTAGACGCGCCAATTTGGATATTCACCGGGTGCTCGCTATCATCGAGCAAACGCGCCAACTCACTGACGCCTTTACGTGGCACAATCACTTGTTGTGCGGGCAACGCCTCTTCCATGGATAAATGACACACCGCCATCCGGTGGCCGTCCGTCCCAACGGTGCGCAGCGTATGCCCATCGGTTTCGAATAAGAGTCCATTGAGATAATAGCGTACATCTTGGTTCGCCATCGAAAACTGCGTGGCGTCAATCAGATGACCCAGCTTGCTTTGCGGTACTTGTAAGCTCACTTCGGCATGCCAGTCTTCGATGTTGGGATAATCTGAAGCCGGTAAGGTCGATAATGTAAAGCGGCTTCGTCCCGCTCGCACCACCACGCGGTCACCTTCTTGCGCCACAGTGATACGAGCTTCGCTATGTAAGCCTTTGATGATATCCATAAACTTACGCGAAGGCACAGTGATCGCCCCATCAAGATGCTCACCGTCCAGCGGTGCGGTGGCATTGAGCTCGACCTCCATATCGGTCGCCGTCAGCTTGAGTTGCTGCTCCGCCACTTCAATCAATAGGTTACTTAAAATCGGCAAGGTACTACGCCCGCCTAGTGCCCCAGAAACTTGCTGAAGCGGTTGAAGTAATTGCTCACGCGTAAGAGTAAATTTCATAATTAGGACGACAACGTTCGAATCAGGTTAGAGTAGTCTTCTTTAATATCGTGACTTTCTTCACGCAGCTGCTCAATCTTACGACAAGCATGCAATACGGTGGTATGGTCACGACCGCCAAATGCATCACCAATTTCCGGTAAGCTGTGGTTGGTCAGCTCTTTTGCTAGCGCCATCGCCATCTGGCGGGGTCGCGCCACTGAGCGAGACCGACGCTTAGACAACAAGTCTGCCATCTTGATTTTATAATATTCAGCCACGGTTTTCTGGATATTATCAATGGTGACCAACTTTTCTTGCAAGGCGAGCAAATCCCGCAACGCTTCTCGGACGAAATCGATGGTGATCGCACGGCCTGTAAAGTTGGCATTGGCGATCACGCGGTTAAGCGCCCCTTCAAGTTCACGCACGTTAGAACGCAGTCTTTTCGCGATAAAAAAGGCCACTTCATCAGGCAAACGAATGGCATGGTCTTCCGCTTTTTTCATTAAAATCGCCACCCGGGTTTCCAGCTCTGGCGGCTCAATCGCGACGGTCAGCCCCCAGCCAAACCGCGATTTTAAGCGGTCCTCGACCCCGTTTATCTCTTTGGGATAGCGATCGGAGGTGAGAATGATTTGCTGGTTACCCTCAAGCAACGCATTAAAGGTATGGAAGAATTCTTCTTGCGAGCGCTCTTTGTTGGCAAAGAATTGGATATCATCAATCAATAGCGCATCGACACTGCGGTAATAACGCTTAAACTCTTCGATAGCATTATTTTGCAGCGCTTTCACCATATCTTGCACAAAGCGCTCTGAGTGCATGTACACCACGCGCGCATCCGCTTTGCGATCAGAAATGGCATTACCCACCGCATGCAACAAGTGCGTTTTACCTAAGCCCGTTCCGCCATAAAGAAAAAGGGGATTATAGGCCGCCCCCGGGTTATCCGACACCTGACGCGCGGCTGCCAAGGCTAACTGGTTCGATTTACCCTCAACAAAGTTATTGAACTTGTGTTTGGGGTTGACGTTGGAGCGATGATTAACATCCGATTGCACCGGTGAGGGAGCAGGCTCCCACACTCGTCCTTGCGGCGGCGCTGGCGCCGCTTGTTGCGGAGCGGGCGCAGCAGCAGGCCCGGCAGGGGCAGCTTGTGGCGTTGCGGCAACCGGTTTGCTCCCCACCTCAAAGCGCAGCATGGGTACGTCGACACCACAAAACTCGTTCAGTAATTGATTAATTTGATGCAGATACTTATCTCGCACCCAATCAAGCACAAAACGGTTTGGGGCAAAGAGGGTCAACGTATTGTCATTGAGCTCGGCTTGAAGTGGCCGTACCCACATACTGAATTCTGTCGCAGGTAAATCATCTTGAAGACGTTCAAGACACTGCAACCAAAGCGATGATGACACGTTTGACTCCACGCAGTTGTACCGAAAAGAGAAAGGCCACAATGGTACTCCTGTCGCGCCCAGATCGCTACCCACAAGATCCCGAAATCAGTGAATAAGATCCGAGTTATTCACATAGATCCCACAGAAATACGTGAGATCGCCACAGCAAACCCATGTTTTACTCACAAGAATAGGATCAGATTGGCCAATGATCCTGTTCTTTCCTTGTGCATAATTTTGATCAATGTGGGGTTTATCCCAGGAATTACACGACAACTTCGGTGAATAAGTTATTACTCATAACAAGAAGGTATTTCTCGCCTGCCACTGCCACCCTCTATATTACGCACCTTATCAATATCGATGTGGTTACTACGGAGCTTTTCATGACTAAATGGTTCATCAACGCCCTGCTCAGCGTGAGCATGATTCTCACTGCCCCCGCCTTTGCTTCTGAAACAGTAAAAGTGGGCATGTCTGGCCGCTACTTTCCGTTTACGTTTGTTAAACAAGACCAGCTACAAGGTTTCGAAGTCGATTTGTGGGATGAGATTGGCGAGCGCAACGACTACGATGTGGAGTATGTCACCGCTAACTTCTCAGGACTGTTTGGTCTGTTACAAACCGGCCGTATCGACACCATTTCAAACCAAATCACCATCACCGATGAGCGCCAAGCGAAATATCTATTCACTGACCCGTATGTGGTGGACGGCGCACAAATCACGGTTCGTAAAGGCAATGATGCCATTAACTCGGTCGCCGATCTGAAGGGTAAAACCGTGGCCGTTAACTTAGGCTCGAACTTTGAACAACTGTTGCGTGAACACCCATCCGCTGATGATATCAACATCAAAACCTACGAAACCGGGATTGAACACGATGTGGCCTTGGGTCGTGCTGATGCCTTTATTATGGATCGCCTCTCCGCGCTACAATTGATCAAAGAGTCAGGTCTGCCCCTACAATTAGCTGGACAACCTTTTGAAACCATTGCTAATGCATGGCCGTTTGTCGACTCAGAGCGTGGTCAACGCTTACGTGATGAAGTCAATGCTGCGCTAAACGCGATGCGTGAGGACGGCACCTTGGCGGATATCTCAACCAAATGGTTCGGTGGCGATATCACTAAAAAGTAAGTGTTTACTTTCATTTAATAAGCCCGCGTAGGCGGGCTTTTTTGTTTAAAGGTCAATCATGGCGTTCGATTTTGATTACATGGCCTCCTTGTTTCCCCTGCTGCTGCGTTATTTGGGGATCACCATGGAGATGGCTGTACTGGGCCTCATCTTCGCCCTCGCCTTGGCAGTGGCGATAGCCTTGATTCGCGTGTTTCGCATCCCAGGGCTCAATGGTATTGCACAGATCTTTATTAGCTTCTTCCGTGGCACCCCGCTATTGGTGCAACTGTTTCTACTTTATTACGGTCTCCCTCAGGTCATCCCCGCCTTAGTAGGAATGGAAGCCTTTACCGCCGCAGTGATCGGAATCAGTCTGCATTTTTCTGCGTATATGGCCGAGTCAATCCGCGCCGCCATTACCGGGGTGGATCGCAGCCAGATGGAAGCCAGTCTGGCGGTGGGCATGACCACCCGCCAAGCGATGCAACGCATCATCTTGCCGCAAGCGGTGCGTATTGCCCTGCCATCGTTGATGAACTACTTCATTGATATGATTAAAGCCACGTCACTCGCCTTTACGCTCGGGGTCGCGGAAATCATGGCACAGGCGCAAATGGAAGCGTCATCCAGCTTCAAGTTCTTTGAAGCTTACTTAGCGGTGGCACTCATCTATTGGGCCGTGGTTGTGGCATTAACACGCGTTCAGTATTGGGCCGAGGCACACCTAAATAAGGCGTATCAACGATGATAAAGATAGAAAAGCTAAAAAAAATCTATCAAGGCGTTGCGGTGCTCGACGGCATCGACCTCACTATCGACCGAGGCGAAATAGTTTGCATTATTGGTCCTAGCGGCACCGGTAAATCGACCTTATTGCGTTGCATTAATTTTCTCGAGCGTGCCGAGCAAGGGATCATCGAAATCGGGGAGCAACGCGTTGATAGCGGCAATATGGCCACCCGTAAGCAGGATATTCTGGCGTTGCGGCGTCAAACTGGCTTTGTTTTCCAAAATTATGCGTTATTTGCTCACCTCAATGCCCGTGACAACATTGCCGAAGGGCTGCGCACCGTTAAAGGATGGGCGAAAGACAAAGCCCGTGAGCGTGCCCAGCAAATTCTCGATGATATTGGGCTTGGCGATAAAGGGGATCATTACCCGGCCTCTTTATCGGGTGGACAACAGCAACGGGTTGGCATCGGCCGGGCGATGGCGCTGGAGGCTGAGCTGCTGCTGTTTGATGAGCCCACGTCAGCCCTCGATCCAGAGTGGGTTGGCGAAGTGTTGGCGTTGATGAAAAAGCTCGCCACTCGCCACCAAACCATGCTGGTGGTCACCCATGAAATGCAGTTCGCTCGCGATGTGGCGGATCGGGTGGTATTTATGAACGACGGCCATATTATTGCCCAAGGGACACCGGATTGGTTATTTAACCAATGCGACGATCCCCGTTTGCATAAGTTTTTGAATCAAGTCGGGATCGCTCCCTAGTCGACGATCGCTTGGGGATCGATCCTTGCGATCTGTGCCCAAGAGCTTATAATTCACCGCCCGGAGTGGCGTCGGTTAGTGATTGACTAATCGTTAGTCAATGGCTACAATCCGCCCTCTTTGTTGAGAGGCGTCGGAGTCAAGCCTAGTGCTACCCTCCCACGTCGGGTTAACAAACCTAACACTGATCAGTAATAAAGGTAGAAACCATGAAACGCACTTTTCAACCTTCAGTTCTAAAGCGTAAGCGCACTCACGGTTTCCGTGCGCGCATGGCGACTAAGAACGGCCGTAAGGTCATTGCCGCTCGCCGTGCGAAAGGCCGCAAGCAGCTTTCTAAATAATCCGCAGTGATTTGTGAATAAGCTCGCTTATCCTCGGGAGTTACGTCTGCTAACTCCCGAACATTTCAGTGCCGTCTTCCAGCAACCGCATCGCGCCGGTTCGCCGCACTTAACTATACTCGCCAGAAACAACCCACTCGGCCATCCACGTCTCGGTCAAGCTGTACCGAAAAAGCAAATCAAACTTGCTGTTGATCGCAACCGCTTTAAACGTGTGGTCCGCGAAAGCTTTCGTTTACGTCAACATCAACTGCCGGCGAAAGACTTTGTGGTGATCGCGAAAAAAAGTGCTAACAACCTAAGCAATCAAGCGCTGCGAGACGAATTGGACAAGTTATGGCAACGTTTGTCGCGACCACCGCGCAAAAAGCGCTCATCGCGCTGATTCGGGGATACCAACTGGTTATAAGTCCACTTATTGGACCACGATGCCGGTTTACACCAACCTGCTCTCACTACGCCATCATGGCGATTCAATCCCATGGTGTGATAAAAGGGTGTTGGTTGGCAGGCAAACGTCTATTAAAATGCCACCCTTTGAATGATGGCGGTTACGATCCTGTGCCGCCTTGCGACCACCATAACAGAGACAATTAACAATGGATTCCCAACGCAATATCCTGTTGATTGCCCTATTGTTCGTTTCTTTCATGCTTTACATGGAATGGAACAAACCAGACTCCCCGCAACCGCAGGGACAGGGCGTTGAGCAGCAGCAAACCACTCACAGTGACGTGCCAAGCAGCAATGACGGTGATACCACGTCTCTTGATGCACAGCCTGTCTCTGACAAGCTTGTCACCATCAACACTGACGTTTTAACACTGAAAATTGATACGCAAGGCGGTGATGTTGTCCATGCCGAGCTCCCGCAATATGATGCGGAGCTGGATTCTGACAACGCCTTCACGCTGTTGCACAGCAAACCTGATCATACCTTTGTGGCACAAAGCGGCTTAATTGGTGCCAACGGCATCGATACGGCAGAGGGACGCGCACAATACCAGGTGACGCAAAACAACTTCTCGCTCTCGGACGATCAAGACACCCTACGGGTGCCAATGACGGTTGAGAAAGATGGCATTACCTACACCAAAACCTTCGTGTTTGAGCGTGGTAGCTATGCGGTGGATGTTGAACACACTATCAACAACCAAACCGACAACAATGCCAGTGTCACCATGTACACCCAGCTTAAGCAAAACTTGCTGGACGATGGCGGCAGTTTGACCATGCCGACTTATCGCGGTGGCGCCTACTCCACCGACGACAAGCGTTACGAAAAGTACAGCTTTGATGATATGCAAAGCAAAAACCTGAACGTGACGTTTGACCAAGGTTGGGCCGCGATGATCCAGCACTACTTTGCTACCGCGTGGATCCCACGGGCGGACAATAATGTGCTGAGCACCCGTACCACGGCTCAATACGGTTATATCCAAACCAAGACCCGCGATACCATTGCCGCTGGCACCAGCAAGACGCTCACCGCAACTTTGTGGGTTGGTCCGAAACTGCAAGAGCAAATGGCCGCGGTGGCACCAAGCCTGGATTTGGTGGTCGACTACGGCTGGCTATGGTTTATCGCTAAACCGCTGCACTGGTTGCTCTCCACCATTCAAACCTTTGTGGGGAACTGGGGTCTGGCCATCATCATGCTAACCTTCATCGTGCGTGGCGCCATGTACCCGCTCACTAAAGCGCAGTACACCTCGATGGCGAAAATGCGCATGCTGCAGCCTAAACTGCAAGAAATGAAAGAGCGTATCGGTGACGATCGTCAACGCATGAGCCAAGAGATGATGGAGCTCTATAAGCGTGAGAAGGTCAATCCGCTTGGTGGCTGTCTGCCATTGGTTCTGCAAATGCCGATCTTTATTGCCTTGTACTGGGCACTGATGGAGTCGGTAGAATTGCGCCATGCGCCATTCTTTGGCTGGATTCAAGACTTGTCGGCACAAGACCCATACTATGTGCTGCCGCTGTTGATGGGTGCATCCATGTTCTTGATTCAGAAGATGAGCCCCACCACGGTCACCGATCCGATGCAGCAGAAGATCATGACCTTTATGCCTGTGGTCTTTACGTTCTTCTTCTTGTTCTTCCCATCCGGTCTGGTTCTATACTGGCTGGTATCGAACGTGGTCACGCTTATCCAACAGACACTGATTTACAAGTCGTTGGAGAAAAAAGGCCTGCATTCACGCTCGTAACTCAGGCCGCGTCACGTAATAATAAAAAGGCGACCCGGCGGTCGCCTTTTTTTGTCGTTTATGGCCTAAAGGCCTGTAATTCAAATATAGAGTGTGCACTATGGCTCAAACCGACACTATCGTGGCACAAGCCACTGCAACTGGCCGCGGCGGCGTAGGGATTGTCCGCGTGTCTGGCCCGCTCGCCCATGAGATTGGTACAAAAATGACGGGACGTGATCTGGCGCCCCGTCGTGCAGATTATTTGCCCTTTATCGACCAAGAGGGTCAACCTATCGATCAGGGCATTGCTTTATTCTTTAAAGGCCCTCATTCGTTCACAGGCGAGGATGTGCTTGAACTGCAAGGCCATGGTGGCCCAGTGATCATGGACATGCTTATTCAGCGTATCAGTGCGTTTTCTGGGGTGCGTGCCGCACGACCCGGAGAGTTCTCCGAACGCGCGTTTTTAAACGACAAACTGGATTTAGCCCAAGCTGAAGCCATTGCCGACTTGATTGATGCCAGCTCCGAGCAGGCCGCCCGCTCGGCCTTGCAATCGCTGCAAGGCGCCTTCTCTAGTCAGGTGAATGCGCTGGTGGAAAAAGTGATTCACCTGCGTATTTACGTTGAAGCCGCAATTGACTTTCCCGATGAAGAAATCGACTTTCTCTCTGATGGCAAAGTCGCCAGCGATCTCACGCAGATTATCGAGCACCTCGCCACACTGCGCAAAGAAGCCAACCAAGGGGCGATTATGCGTGAGGGAATGAAAGTGGTGATCGCGGGCCGCCCCAACGCCGGAAAATCAAGCTTATTGAATGCCTTATCAGGGAAAGATAGCGCGATTGTCACGGATATCGCCGGTACGACTCGGGATGTCTTGCGTGAGCACATTCATATTGACGGTATGCCTTTGCACATTATTGATACGGCAGGGCTACGCGATACCGCTGATGAGGTCGAACGTATTGGTGTCGAGCGGGCATGGGATGAAATTGAGCAAGCCGATCGCGTTCTATTTATGGTCGATGGCACCACTACCGACGCCACTCATCCTGCGGAAATTTGGCCAGACTTTGTTTCACGTTTACCTAAAGCGATGGGCATGACAGTGATCCGCAACAAAGTCGATATGACCGGCGAGCCAATGGGACACGATAGTAACCATGATCCCGCACTCATCCGCTTAAGTGCCAAAACGGGCGAAGGCATGGACGCATTACGTCAGCACCTCAAAGCCTGTATGGGCTACGCCGGCGGCAGTGAAGGCGGATTTATGGCGCGTCGCCGTCACCTCGACGCGCTTGCTAATGCCGCACATCACTTGGACATCGGTCAGGCGCAACTAGAAGGTTATATGGCCGGCGAGATTTTAGCAGAAGAATTACGCCTCACTCAGCAACACCTCAATACCATCACCGGTGAGTTCAGTGCCGATGATTTGCTGGGGAAAATTTTCTCTTCATTCTGCATCGGGAAGTAATTATCCCCAACCTGATCACGGGATCCTTCTACTAAGGATCCCTTGTAATACCTCGCCTGATCCCCTTTATCCTCGTTATTCGATCGTAAGTTATCCACGTAGTTTTCACCATGATCAGCTACGCTTTAACGAGGTGTGGATGGAGGTACTATGCTGGCAAGTTTTAACCCGATCTTATCAATAGGCCTGAGTGAACATAATCAACTGATGCGGCATCAGATCCGCATGACCAATCTACTCACGGTGATCTGCGTGGTTGGCACGATCATTTTCTCCACCATGTACTGGCTTGCTTTCCAAACCCCGATCGCGGCTTGGCACAACGTCAGTTACGCCTTTTTGTACGCGGCAACCTGGCTGTTGATGTGGTCAGGACGCTGGTATATCGCTCGGTACTACCTTTTTTTCATGTTTTTTGCCCAGCAGTTCATCATGTCTTACTGGGTGTTTGCGGCACAAAGCCAGAACGAACTCTTGTTACTGGTCTCGCCCACTATCGTCTTATTGCTGTTTGACCCCAATGAGCGTCTGGCGCGTTACGGGCTATCACTGACAGCCATCGGCTTAATGTTTTCCATCCAGGTATTACCCACACCCGACCCCTTGGTGAACCTTTCCACCCTAAACAGCAAAACCATTTACCTTAGCGTTGTCCTGATATTTATTGCCTTATCAGTGATTTTAATGGACTTCTATCTCCATGATCTCTACACCCTCAACCGGCAGGCACGGCAGTACATTCAGCGCGAGCCCCTAGCGCAAACATGGAATGCAACCCAGTTTTATCGCCGACTGAGCACGGAGTGCCAATCATCGACCGACAAGCCGATCGCAATCCTTTGCATTAATATTGATCATTTTCAGCATTTTAATACGCAACATGGCCACTCTATTGGTGATCAAAGCTTACAGTTCCTGGCCGGCCTACTTCATCGTCATCTACCACGCGATGCCCTACTTAGCCGCACTCACGCCGATCAGTTTTTAGTCATGCTCAAAGAAAATGATTGCGCCGATGCCCCAAAATGGGCGGTTAAATGTTATCACGCCATCGCAGAGACCCCCTTTACCTTTCATGGCGGCGCCCATGCATTCACCGCCTCGATAGGCATCGTTCAGCACTTTTCCGGAAACGGTCAAGCGATCGAGTTAATTGACCAAGCCTGCCAAGCCATGACGGAGGCGAAACAAGCGGGCGGCAACCAATGTGTCTGTCAACTTAGCCAGATGACGGCTAGCCAAGCGGTTTAAGCGGAGATTGACTCCTTGAGGTAAGGTCGAAATACTAGGGATGAATACCTTAACGATGAGGAAAGCATGGCAACTATCACTATTATTACCGGCAGTACCCTAGGTGGCGCTGAGTATGTCGGCGATCATCTCGCAGATCTCTTGCAAGCAAAAGGCCATCACCCTCAAGTGGTCAACGAGGGGCTCATTGATGATGTGCTCGGTGCCTCTACCCTATTGATCGTCACGTCAACCCATGGCGCAGGGGACTTTCCAGACAGCATCGCTCCCTTAATGGAACAACTGATCACCGAGCGCCCGATGCTACGCGACGTTCACTATGGCGTGGTCGGGATTGGGGACTCGAGCTACGACACGTTTTGCGAAGCAGGCATGAAAGCAGATGCGTTATTACAAGACTTGGGCGCAATCAAAGTCGGTGAGCGCATTGATATCGATATTCAAGCGCATCCGGTCCCAGAAGATGAAGCCGAACGCTGGTTAACAGACTGGGAACCACAACTTCACGCGCTCAAGTGAACAAAAAACAACCAACCTAACTGTGGATAACTAAGGAATAACCCAGTGATCTTCCTTTAGTTATCCATTTAATACTTTTCACCCCCTGCCCCCTATGTGGATAACTACCCATTTTGATCCCAGGTGATACAGGATCGGATCCAAGGCCACCCACAGAAAGTGATCGTTTCAAGATCCTTGATCTCTATGATCTTTTTTTAGTTATCCACTAAGATCCCTTTCCCTAATAGTAGATCTAACAAAGGATCTATATAAAGATCCTATATATATAAAGCCAATGCGCTCTAACGATCCGGATCAAGGTTTGGTTCCCTGTTGGCAGAAAAAGCGCTAGAATGTCGCCCCTTTTGCTTAGTTCATGCGCAAACACTTAACCAGGTTGAGGCTTTAATCATGTTTTACCAGGATCACTTTGACGTCATCGTTGTGGGTGGTGGCCATGCTGGTACCGAAGCGGCACTGGCTGCTGCCCGGATGAATCAAAGAACACTGTTGTTGACCCATAATATCGACACCTTGGGACAGATGTCGTGTAACCCCGCGATTGGTGGGATCGGGAAAGGACACCTGGTAAAAGAAATTGATGCCTTGGGTGGTGCCATGGCGCAAGCCACCGACAAAGGCGGGATCCAATTTAGAACGCTGAATGCATCTAAAGGACCGGCGGTACGCGCGACACGAGCTCAAGCTGATCGCGCACTTTACAAAGCGGCGATCCGTCATACCTTGGAGAACACGCCAAACCTTTCTTTGTTTCAACAAGCGGTGGTCGACCTGATCGTCGAGCAGGATCGTGTTACAGGCGTAGAAACAGAAATGGGGCTGAAGTTCAGCGCGACCACGGTTGTGCTAACGGTCGGAACCTTTTTGGGTGGGAAAATCCATATCGGTATGGATAATTACGCGGGTGGACGTGCCGGTGATCCGCCGTCAAACAAACTTGCGGATCGCTTACGTGCATTACCGTTTCGCGTTGATCGACTGAAAACCGGCACACCTCCGCGCATTGACGCACGCTCGGTCGATTTTTCAGTGATGCAAACCCAACATGGTGATACCCCTTGCCCGGTATTTTCATTCATGGGAAATGTCCAGCAGCATCCGCAACAAATCCCGTGCTATATCACCTACACCAATGAAAGAACGCACGACGTCATCCGCGAAAACCTTTCTCGTAGTCCGATGTATTCTGGCGTGATTGAAGGTATTGGGCCGCGTTATTGTCCGTCGATTGAAGACAAGGTGATGCGGTTTGCCGACAAAGACAAACATCAAATCTTTGTGGAACCAGAAGGATTGACCAGCAATGAGTTGTATCCGAATGGCATCTCCACCAGCTTGCCGTTTGATGTGCAAATGGGCATTATCCAGTCGATCAAAGGGTTTGAAAACGCCAAAGTGATCCGCCCTGGCTATGCGATCGAGTATGATTTCTTTGATCCTCGCGATCTCAAACAAACGCTAGAAACCAAATTTATCGACGGGTTATTTTTTGCGGGACAAATTAACGGTACCACCGGTTATGAAGAAGCCGGGGCGCAAGGTTTGCTCGCTGGGTGTAACGCGGCATTACAAGCACAAGGCAAAGAAGGCTGGAGCCCACGTCGCGATCAAGCCTATATGGGCGTGTTGATCGACGATCTCTCCACCATGGGCACCCAAGAGCCTTACCGCATGTTTACCTCTCGTGCCGAGTATCGATTACTATTGCGCGAAGACAATGCTGATATGCGCTTAACCGAAAAAGGGCGCGAGCTTGGTTTGGTCGACGATGCACGCTGGGCGCGTTTTAATCAGAAAATGGAAAACATGGAGCAAGAGCGTCAGCGCCTGCGTGGGACTTGGATCCATCCACATTCGGACGATGTTACTGCGCTTAACGCCATGCTGAAAACCCCCTTAGCACGTGAAGCCAATGGCGAAGATTTGCTGCGTCGTCCTGAGCTGCGTTATCAAGATATTGTGGCGTTACCGACCTTTGGGCCGGCCCATCAAGACACGCAAGCCAGTGAGCAAGTGGAGATCCAAGTGAAATATGCCGGTTACATCGACCGTCAGCAGGATGAAATCGCCAAGTCGCAGCGTCATGAACATACGACACTGCCAACAGACCTCGATTATGAGCAAATCAAAGGCTTGTCCAATGAGGTGAAAGGGAAGCTTGCCGATGCACGCCCGGAAACCGTGGGCAAAGCGTCTCGAATTTCTGGTGTGACACCCGCTGCCATCTCCATTTTGCTTGTGCACTTGAAAAAACAAGGCATGTTGAAGAAAGGGGCATAAATGGAATCACAACTACAACAAGGGCTTGCCAAAGCAGGCCTGATTTTGTCTGCACAACAACAGGCTCAGCTCCTTGCCTATGTGCGCCTGTTGGATAAATGGAACAAGGCGTACAACCTGACATCTGTCCGTCGTCCCGAAGACATGGTGGTGAAACATATTCTTGATAGTTTGGTTGTTTCCCCCCATCTTGACGGCGATCATTTTATCGATGTGGGGACAGGTCCAGGATTACCAGGTATTCCTCTGGCTATTGCGAATCCGGATAAACACTTCACCTTACTAGACAGTTTAGGGAAACGGATCCGCTTCATTCGCCAAGTGTTGCACGAACTAGAAATAGACAATGTCACGCCGGTACAAAGCCGCGTCGAGGACTTTATCCCCGATAATGGCTTTGATGGCGTCTTGAGCCGGGCGTTTGCTTCCATGAACGACATGGTGAGCTGGTGCCAACATCTTCCTCATGCTGAGGGACAATTTTACGCGCTGAAAGGGCAAGTGGACCAGCAGGAGCTGGATGCCTTGCCTGCTGCTTGTTCTGTGACCGATATCAAAGCTTTGAAGGTACCGGGATTGGAAGGGGCGCGTCATCTAGTAATCTTGAGAGCAAAGAGTAACGAATAGAGGTCGAGAGCACGTGGGTAAAGTTATCGCGGTAGCAAACCAGAAAGGCGGCGTGGGGAAAACCACCACCAGTGTCAATCTTGCAGCGTCACTGGCTGCCACCAATCGCAAAGTGCTACTGATTGATTTAGACCCACAGGGCAACGCGACCATGGCCAGTGGGGTGGATAAATACGATGTGCATGCCACTGCCTACGACCTCTTAATTGAAGACACACCGTTTGAGCAAGTCGTGGTGGAAGACACGGCAGGCAGCTATCACCTGATTGCCGCCAATGGCGACGTGACCGCCGCTGAAATTAAGCTGATGGAAGTATTCGCTCGCGAAGTTCGCCTGCGCACCATGCTTGAGCCGGTGGTGGATCGCTATGATTATATTTTTATTGATTGCCCACCTTCGCTCAACTTGCTGACTATTAACGCAATGACCGCTGCCAACTCTGTGTTGGTTCCCATGCAGTGTGAGTACTTTGCCCTGGAGGGGTTAACGGCATTGATGGATACCATCAGCAAGCTGGCCAGTGTGGTCAATGCTGAGCTTCACGTGGAAGGGGTGCTGCGCACCATGTACGATCCGCGTAACCGATTAGCGACCGAAGTATCGGATCAGATCAAAAAACACTTCGGTGATAAGGTGTATCGTACCGTGATTCCTCGCAACGTGCGGCTTGCGGAAGCGCCAAGTCATGGCCGACCCGCCATGTACTACGACAAATTATCGAGCGGTGCCAAAGCCTACCTCGCCCTTGCGGGTGAAATCCTGCGTCGCGAAGAGCAAGCACGCTCCTCGCCAGACGCTGTCAATGCCTGAGGAAAACAATGAATTCAGCGAAACGCGGTCTTGGAAAGGGCCTGGATGCCTTGTTGGCGACCAGTGCACATGCACAGTCATCCACCCAAGCTTCCCCTGAGTCCACCAATACGAGTAACAGCGAATTACAGCAGTTGCCCGTTACTGCGTTGGAGCCAGGTCAGTATCAGCCACGTCAAGATATGGCTGAGGAGGCACTGGAAGAGTTAACCGAGTCCATCCGCGCGCAAGGTATTATTCAGCCTTTGGTTGTCCGTCAAGTGGCAGCCGGGCGCTATGAAATCATTGCCGGTGAGCGTCGCTGGCGTGCCGCTAAGCAAGCAGGGCTTAACAATGTCCCCTGCTTGGTGCGCGAGATGAGCGATAAGGTCGCCAGTGCGGTCGCCTTGATTGAGAATATCCAGCGCGAGAACCTGAATGCGATGGAAGAAGCCCAGGCACTCGCGCGCTTAGTTGACGAATTTGAACTGACTCACCAACAGTTGGCGGAGTCACTCGGTAAATCTCGGGCCACCATTAGTAATCTACTTAGGTTGAATGGATTGGAGTCCGGTGTGCGGCAATTGCTGCTTAACAAACAACTCGAGATGGGTCACGCACGTGCCCTGCTGGCGCTCGAAGGCGACGCACAAATCGATGCGGCGCTGACCGCCGTCAATAAAAAGATGACGGTTCGCCAGATAGAAAAACTAGTAAAAAAGATGCTTTCGCCTCCTGTTGAAACGGAAAAGCCTAAATTATCACCTGAAGTCGAAGCGCTCCAGCAACGACTTGGCGATAAGCTAGGAGCCAGTGTCGCGTTAACACAACAGAAAAACGGTAGTGGGAAATTGGTGATTAATTTTGAAGAATCTGAAAAATTAGCGCAAATTCTTGCAATTTTCGACGAAGAAATGTGACCTATGCCATTCGCTTTTTGTTACATAAAGGCGCTTACTGTGATCAGGTTACTCTGTTGTAAAATTTTCCCCGCTTTTTTACATCGATGCGATTGCATTAGTTGGGGCGAAACGTATAATTTTTGCTGTTTTCCCAGCACGGCAACAGTGCTAAGTGGAACGGAATCGAGGAACAAATACATGGTATCGACGCTCGCGCGGCCGGGTCGTGAAATCGCGACAAAATTGGTGCTTTTGCAAGCTGGCGTCGTATTAGCAACGGCAATCGTGATGGCGCTTGCTATCAGTGTCGACTGGGGAAAATCCGCGCTAATCGGTGGAGGCATCTTTGTGGTTGCCAATGCTGCCTTTGCGGCGTGTGCTTTCCTTTTTAGTGGGGCAAGAGCTGCGAAATTCGTAGTTGCGTCCTTCTTTAGCGGTGAAGTGTTGAAAATTTCACTGACTGTCGTCTTGTTTGTCCTTGCTTACCTGTATGTCGAGGTGGAATTGCTTCCCCTCAAACTGGCCTATTTGCTGGCATTAGGGGTTAATATCCTCGCGCCAGTTTTATTCATTAACAACAACAAATAGGATGAGTTATGGCTGCGTCAGGTGATGCGCTTACACCGTCTGGCTATATCACTCACCACCTGACACACTTGTCAAGCGGTGAGGGGTTTTGGGCGGTTCACATTGATAGCCTGTTTTTCTCTGTCCTCATCGGTATTGTCTTCCTAGGCCTTTTCCGATCGGTGGCAAAGAAAGCATCGACAGGTGTCCCGGGTAAGTTTCAGTGCTTCGTTGAGATCTTGGTTGAGTTCGTTGATGACAACGTCCGCGAAACCTTCCATGGACGAAATCCACTGATCGCACCTTTGGCCCTGACTATCTTCGTCTGGATATTCTTGATGAATACGATGGACTTAATCCCTATCGATTTTCTACCGTATCCGGCGGAACACTGGTTAGGCATTCCTTACTTGAAAGTGGTGCCAACTGCAGACGTAAATATCACCCTTGCGATGGCGCTGGGCGTGTTCTTCTTGATGATTTTCTACAGCATCAAGATTAAAGGTGTGGGTGGCTTTGCCAAAGAGCTGGCGCTACACCCGTTCAATCACCCTATCATGATTCCGTTCAACCTCCTGTTGGAGATAGTTTCGCTGCTGGCGAAGCCTATTTCACTCGGGATGCGTCTGTTCGGTAACATGTTTGCCGGTGAGGTGGTATTTATTCTTATCGCGGCGTTGTTGCCGTGGTGGGCGCAATGGCTGGGCTCTGTGCCGTGGGCAATATTCCACATTCTAGTCATTACGATTCAAGCCTTTGTCTTTATGATGTTGACCATCGTGTATCTCTCGCAGGCACACGAAGACTCAGATCATTGATGACATTTTTTAGAAAGCAATTTGTTAGTCATTATTGGCTCAAAGCCGACAACGAAAACTGGAGATAGTGATGGAAACTTTATTGAGCTTTTCTGCAATTGCCGTGGGCATCATTGTAGGTCTTGCTTCCCTTGGTACTGCGATTGGTTTCGCCCTGCTGGGTGGTAAATTCCTTGAAGGTGCAGCACGTCAACCTGAGATGGCTCCTATGCTGCAAGTTAAGATGTTCATCATCGCGGGTCTTCTTGATGCGGTTCCAATGATCGGTATCGTAATCGCACTGCTGTTCACGTTCGCGAACCCATTCGTAGGTCAACTGTAAACTGGCTAATAGCTGAACAGACCCTTTAGCTTATGATTAAGGAGGCGCCGTTGTGAATATCAACGCAACTCTGCTAGGCCAGGCAATCGCGTTCACTATCTTTGTGTGGTTCTGCATGAAATATGTATGGCCACCATTGATGCAAGCGATTGAAGAACGTCAGAAAAAAATCGCTGACGGTCTCGCGGCGGCTGATCGCGCCGCCAAAGACCTGGATTTGGCCCAGGCGAATGCTTCTGATCAATTGAAAGAAGCGAAGCGCAACGCAACTGACATTATCGAGCAGGCCAATAAGCGCAAAGCACAAATCCTCGATGAGGCACGTGCAGAAGCGGCTGCTGAGCGCGACAATATCCTCAATCAGGGTAAAGCCGAGCTAGAAGCCGAGCGTAACCGTGCTCGCGATGAGCTGCGCAAGCAAGTTGCATCGCTCGCTGTTATTGGTGCCGAGAAAATTATTGAGCGCTCTATTGACGAGAATGCTCATAAAGATCTTCTCGATAAAATCACTGCAGAACTGTAACAAGGAGGGGCAGCAATGTCTGAACTGACAACACTCGCTCGCCCCTACGCGAAAGCAGCCTTTGATTTTGCGGTAGAAAAAGGCGAGTTAGCTCAATGGGCTGAAATGCTCGCCTTTACTGCTGAGATTGCCCGTGATGAACGTGTTCAACATATGTTGGATGCCTCTTTCTCTGCTGACACATTGGCAGAGATGTTCATCACAGTTGGCGGTGATCAGCTCAATGATTTTGGTCAAAACCTGATTAAGGTGATGGCCGAAAACAAGCGCTTAAAAGCTCTTCCTGAGGTTTGTGAGCAGTTCCTCGCGATGCGTCTGGAACTGGAAAAAGAAGTTGAAGTTCAAGTGATTTCAGCGACGGCTCTTTCCGAAGAGCAACAACAAGCCATCAGTGACAAGCTCGCCGCGCGTCTTGAGCGCAAAGTAAAGCTGAACTGTAGTGTAGACGAAACCCTGGTTGCCGGGGTTATTATTCGAGCTGGAGACTTGGTCATCGATAACTCAGTAAGTGGCCGTATGCGCCGCCTGAGCGATGCATTGCAGTCTTGATTTGGGGAATTGGAGCATGCAACTTAATTCCACGGAAATTAGCGATTTGATCAAACAACGCATCGAGAAATTCGACGTTGTGAGTGAAGCGCGCAACGAAGGTACCATCGTGTCAGTCAGCGACGGTATCATTCGCATTCACGGCCTTGCTGATGCGATGCAAGGTGAAATGATTGAACTGCCTGGCAACCGCTATGCACTTGCATTGAACCTTGAGCGTGACTCAGTGGGTGCGGTTGTGATGGGTCCTTACTCGGACCTGCAAGAAGGCATGAAGGTGACCGGCACAGGCCGTATCCTTGAAGTACCAACAGGTCCTGAACTATTGGGCCGCGTGGTAAACACCTTGGGTGAGCCGATTGATGGTAAAGGCCCTATTGAGGCAAAAACCACGTCGCCAGTCGAAGTGATCGCCCCAGGTGTTATCGCACGTCAATCCGTTGATCAGCCAGTGCAAACCGGCTACAAAGCGGTTGACTCGATGATCCCTATCGGCCGAGGCCAGCGTGAGCTGATCATCGGTGACCGCCAAACCGGTAAAACGGCGTTGGCGATCGATGCGATCATTAACCAGAAAAACTCGGGTATCTACTCCATCTATGTGGCGATTGGTCAGAAAGCCTCGACCATTGCTAACGTGGTGCGCAAGCTGGAAGAACATGATGCACTGAAAAACACCATTGTGGTGGTGGCATCAGCGTCTGAAGCCGCAGCATTGCAGTACCTCGCGCCTTACGCGGGTTGTGCAATGGGTGAGTACTTCCGTGACCGCGGTGAAGATGCGCTGATTGTCTACGATGACCTGTCTAAACAGGCTGTTGCATATCGTCAGATCTCACTATTGCTACGTCGTCCACCGGGCCGTGAAGCTTTCCCGGGTGATGTTTTCTACTTGCACTCACGCCTTCTTGAGCGTGCGGCACGTGTTAACGCCCACTATGTGGAAGAGTTCACACAAGGTGAAGTGAAAGGCAAAACCGGTTCATTGACGGCGCTGCCTATCATTGAAACCCAAGCCGGTGACGTATCGGCGTTCGTACCGACTAACGTTATCTCGATCACCGACGGTCAGATCTTCCTACAAACCGAGCTGTTTAACGCGGGTATTCGCCCAGCGGTTGACCCAGGCATTTCGGTGTCGCGTGTGGGTGGTTCTGCACAAACCAAGATCATGAAGAAATTGTCAGGCGGTATTCGTACAGCCCTTGCACAATATCGTGAACTGGCGGCCTTTGCGCAATTCTCTTCTGATCTGGATGACGCGACCAAGAAGCAATTGGATCACGGTCAGAAAGTGACCGAGCTGATGAAGCAGATGCAATATGCTCCTATGTCTGTGTTTGAGCAGGCGTTGGTGATCTTTGCGGCTGAGAAAGGCTACTTGGAAGATGTTGAGCTGAACAAGATCGGTGACTTTGAACGTTCCCTACTGGCCTTTGCGAAGAGCCAGTACGCTGACCTGGCTGCTCAAATTGAAGAGTCTGGTGCTTACAACGATGACGTTGAAGCACAGCTGAAAAAGCTGTTGGATGACTTCAAAGCGACCCAGACTTGGTAACACGTAGGTGACCACTTCGGTGGTCGCCCACTAATGGAGAGTAACTATGGCCGGCGCAAAAGAGATTCGTAATAAGATCGGAAGTGTGAAAAACACACAGAAGATCACTAAAGCGATGGAAATGGTGGCAGCCTCCAAAATGCGTAAAACGCAAGAAGCCATGGAGTCGTCACGTCCATACGCTGTCACTATGCGCAAAGTGATCGGTCATCTTGCACTGGGTAACTTGGAGTACCGCCATCCCTATTTGGAAGAGCGGGAAGCCAAGCGCGTTGGTTACATCATCATTTCTACTGACCGCGGACTGTGTGGTGGCCTGAACATTAACTTGTTCAAAAGTGTCATCAACGATATGGAAAGCTGGAGCCAAAAAGGTGCCGAAATCGACATGGCACTGGTTGGGGCGAAAGCCACCGCTTTCTTTAACAGCTACGGCGGCAATGTAGTGGCACAAACTTCTGGCCTGGGTGACACCCCAGTACTGGAAGACCTCATCGGTACTGTTGGGGTGATGCTGAAAAAATATGATGAAGGTGAGCTGGACCGCTTGTACCTGGTTTTCAATAAGTTTGAAAACACCATGGTGCAGACCCCAGTGATCGATCAATTGCTGCCTTTGCCAAAGTCAGACGACGAGGAGATGCAGCGCAGCCACGCTTGGGATTATATCTATGAACCTGAGCCGAAGCCGTTGCTCGATACCTTGTTGGTTCGCTATGCCGAATCGCAAGTGTATCAAGGTGTGGTAGAGAACCTCGCCAGTGAGCAAGCGGCACGTATGGTGGCAATGAAAGCTGCGACCGATAATGCGGGGAATCTGATTGATGATCTGCAATTGGTTTACAACAAAGCCCGTCAGGCTGCAATCACCCAAGAGCTGTCAGAAATTGTTTCTGGCGCAAGCGCGGTGTAAAGGCAAGGGTTAACGAACTAGTTTAGAGGAATAACGATGGCTACAGGTAAGATCGTTCAGATCATCGGTGCGGTAGTCGACGTAGAGTTTCCACAAGACGCCGTACCTAAGGTATACGATGCGTTGAATGTGAAACGTGAAGGCGAGCGTCTGGTGCTGGAAGTTCAGCAGCAGCTTGGTGGTGGCGTTATCCGTGCCATCGCAATGGGCTCATCTGATGGTCTGCGTCGTGGAATCGAAGTAGAAAATACAGGTAAAGCAATCGAAGTCCCTGTGGGTGAAGCCACGCTGGGGCGTATCGTCAACGTCTTGGGTGACGCGATTGATGAGCGTGGCGATCTCGGTGAGAAAGAGCGTTACTCTATCCACCGTGAAGCGCCAAGCTATGAAGATCAGTCGAGCGCGACCGAGCTTTTGGAAACCGGCGTTAAGGTTATCGACCTTATCTGTCCGTTTGCCAAAGGCGGTAAAATCGGTCTGTTTGGCGGTGCGGGTGTCG
Source organism: Salinivibrio sp. PR6 (assembly GCF_001995955.1). Lineage (NCBI taxonomy): Bacteria > Pseudomonadati > Pseudomonadota > Gammaproteobacteria > Vibrionales > Vibrionaceae > Salinivibrio > Salinivibrio sp. PR6. Next base: position 41,430 of record NZ_MUFA01000014.1, read on the forward strand.
GTAAGACCGTTAACATGATGGAGCTTATTAACAACATCGCACTGCAACACTCAGGTCTGTCTGTATTCGCTGGTGTCGGTGAGCGTACTCGTGAGGGTAACGACTTCTACTACGAAATGCAGGAAGCCGGTGTTGTAAACATTGAGAATCCCGAAGAGTCAAAAGTGGCCATGGTCTATGGTCAGATGAACGAGCCACCAGGTAACCGCCTGCGTGTCGCACTGACTGGCCTAACCATGGCGGAAAAATTCCGTGATGATGGCCGTGATGTACTGCTGTTCATCGATAACATCTATCGTTACACCCTTGCCGGTACCGAAGTATCTGCCCTGTTGGGTCGTATGCCATCGGCAGTAGGTTACCAGCCAACACTGGCTGAAGAGATGGGTGTTCTGCAAGAGCGTATTACCTCAACCCGTACCGGTTCTATCACCTCGGTACAGGCGGTTTACGTTCCTGCGGATGACTTGACTGACCCGTCACCCGCCACCACCTTTGCCCACTTGGATGCAACGGTTGTATTGTCGCGTAATATCGCGTCGATGGGTATGTACCCGGCGATTGACCCACTGGATTCAACCTCACGTATGTTGGACCCATTGGTGGTTGGTCAAGACCATTATGACGTGGCTCGTGGCGTGCAGTCTGTCCTTCAGCGCTATAAAGAGCTGAAAGACATCATTGCTATCCTAGGTATGGATGAGCTGTCTGAAGAAGATAAGCTGACGGTTGCACGTGCACGTAAGATTGAGCGTTTCTTGACGCAGCCTTACCACGTCGCCGAAGTCTTCACCGGCCAGCCAGGTGTTTATGTTTCGCTAAAAGATACCATTGCAAGCTTCAAAGGCCTGCTCAGTGGTGAGTACGATGACATCCCAGAGCAGGCATTCCTGTACTGCGGTAGCATCGAAGAAGTGCTCGAAAAAGCGAAAAACCTGTAAGGCTTGAGTAGGAGGCGATATGGCAGCGATAACCTTCCATCTGGATGTGGTCAGTGCAGAGCGACAATTGTTCTCTGGTCGTGCTGAGCATATTCAGGTGACCGGTAGCGAAGGTGAACTGGGTATTCACGCAGGACACACACCGCTGCTGACCGCTATCACGCCTGGCATGGTTCGCATCGTCAAACAAGGCGGTAGCGAAGAGATTATTTATCTTTCTGGTGGCACGCTTGAAGTGCAGCCTGGCACAGTGACTGTGCTGGCTGACACCGCAATTCGTGGTGAAGAACTGGACCAAGCTAAGGCGGAAGAAGCGAAGCGCCGCGCTGAGGATAAAATCCACAATCAGCATAAAGACGTCGACTTTGCTCAAGCGGCCAGTGACCTGGCTAAGGCGATTGCGAAGCTTCGAGTGATCGAGCTGACCAAGCACAAGCGTTAATCAGGCACTTACGGTGAGAATAAAAGCGACGCTTCGGCGTCGCTTTTTTATTGCCTGCAAAGACCACCTTGTAGTCTGCGATTCGCGCGACACCTAAAACGCGTTACACTAAGGGCAACTTAATAGACAACCTTCTCTTTTATCACGGAAAGACTATGCAATACAGTGCAGTTATTCTCGCGGCCGGTAAGGGCACGCGCATGTATTCACAAACCCCTAAGGTGCTTCATACCTTGGCGGGTAAGCCTATGGTTGAGCACGTTATTGACACTTGCCACGGCCTCGGCGCTTCGCAAATCCATTTGGTTTATGGCCATGGTGGCGACACTATGCAGCGCGTTTTAGCGCACTCACCGGTGAACTGGTGCTTGCAAGCGGATCAATTGGGCACCGGCCATGCCGTGCAACAAGCGGCGCCGCACTTCGCGGATGATGAGCAAGTATTGGTGCTCTACGGCGATGTCCCTTTGATTTCAGAGCAAACCCTCTCGCGTTTGCTCGAAGGGCAGCCTGAAGGTGGGATTGGTCTATTAACTGTGCATCAGGACGATCCGACTGGCTACGGCCGTATTGTCCGTGAAAACGGGGAAGTGGTGGCGATTGTTGAGCAAAAAGACGCGACTGACAGCCAGCTTGCCATCACTGAAATTAATACCGGTGTGCTGGTGGCCACCGGACGTGACTTGCGGCATTGGTTATCGCAACTTGATAACCACAACGCGCAAGGCGAGTTTTATCTCACCGATGTGATTGCGCTGGCACATCAACAAGGCCGCTCGATTCAAGCCGTCCATCCTGTGAGTGCGGTGGAAGTGGAAGGGGTGAATAACCGCCTGCAGCTTTCACGCCTTGAGCGCGAATACCAAAAAATGCAGGCTGAACAGCTATTACTCAGTGGTGTGATGCTCAAAGACCCTGCGCGTTTTGACTTGCGTGGCCAGCTGCAATGCGGGCAGGATGTCACCATCGACGCTAACGTGATCATCGAAGGCAATGTCACCTTAGGGGATAACGTGACCATCGGGGCCGGGAGCGTACTGATTGATTGTGAGGTTGATGATAATACATTGGTACGTCCGTATAGCGTGATAGAAGGGGCTAGCGTCGGTGAGGACTGTACTGTTGGTCCGTTCACACGGCTGCGTCCGGGCGCCGAGATGGCGCGCGATGCCCACGTGGGCAACTTTGTCGAGATGAAAAAGTCTCGCTTAGGCGAAGGCTCGAAAGCCAATCATCTGACTTACCTGGGTGATACCGAGGTTGGCCGCGGCGTGAACATTGGTGCCGGCGTGATCACCTGTAATTACGATGGTGCCAATAAACATAAAACCGTGATTAAAGATAACGCCTTTATTGGTTCGGACTCTCAGTTGGTGGCACCTGTGGTGATCGGCGAAGGGGTGACCGTTGGGGCTGGCAGCACCATCAGCAAAGATGTCGCCGATGGTCAACTTATCATCACTCGTGCTAAACCAAGGACAATTGAGGCTTGGCAACGGCCGAAAAAAAAGTAGAATACTGATGGTTGAGCGCGCACAGGCGGCTTTTTAGCTTGAAAGGCGAAAAGTTGTGCGGTTGGTAAAATCAGGTATTGACTCCCGATAAAAACCAGCCTATTATGCGCGCCTCAGTTGGGGTATCGCCAAGCGGTAAGGCAACGGGTTTTGATCTCGTCATTCCCAGGTTCGAATCCTGGTACCCCAGCCAACGCGTCCGTAGCTCAGCTGGATAGAGTACCTGGCTACGAACCAGGCGGTCGGAGGTTCGAATCCTCCCGGACGCGCCATCTTTCTTCAGCTACCATGAAGTCAGATGAACAACTTGGAATGCGGAAGTGGCGGAATTGGTAGACGCACCAGATTTAGGTTCTGGCGCCGCAAGGTGTGAGAGTTCAAGTCTCTCCTTCCGCACCATTATTTAAACATGTGGCATTTAGCGGCATGAAAATTGGGGTATCGCCAAGCGGTAAGGCAACGGGTTTTGATCTCGTCATTCCCAGGTTCGAATCCTGGTACCCCAGCCACTTTAGGTTGGCTACGTAGCTCAGTTGGTTAGAGCACATCACTCATAATGATGGGGTCACAGGTTCGAATCCCGTCGTAGCCACCATTATTCCGATTTGTTGCTAACGCAGTAAATCGCACCGATTTGCGGCGGTGGCGGAATTGGTAGACGCGCTAGCTTCAGGTGCTAGTGTCCGAAAGGACGTGAGGGTTCAAGTCCCTCCCCCCGCACCAAGACAATTGATACTCGGCCCGCCCGCCGATCTATCATACAAATTTGCGGAAGTGGCGGAATTGGTAGACGCACCAGATTTAGGTTCTGGCGCCGCAAGGTGTGAGAGTTCAAGTCTCTCCTTCCGCACCATATCAAGCCCATCAGCATTTGCTGGTGGGCTTTTTTCGTTATTGCCCTACGCTGAACCCTCCTCTTCTTTGTTTTGCCACACTTTTAGCCGCGTTATCTTGATCTTTGTTTTGTTTGCTCTACCATAAGTTTCGAATCGAAACTTTGGTTGTTATATGTCGAAACGAAATACCCAACAACGTCGCCATACCATCGTCAGTTTATTGACCGAGCAAGGCCAAGTGAGTGTTGATGCGCTCTCGCAACGCTTTGAAACCTCAGAAGTGACGATCCGTAAAGACTTGGCGGAGCTTGAGAAGAATGGCTTGTTACTGCGCCGTTATGGCGGTGCAGTCCCCGTGCCACAAGAAATGGTGTCGGAGCAGGCGGTCAAGGTATCGAAACAAAAGCAAAGTATTGCCGATGCGGCCGCTGCGCGCATTCGTGACCATAACCGGATTGTGGTCGACAGTGGTACCACCACGGCCGCTTTGATCCCTTTACTGAATAAGAAGCGTGGTCTTGTGGTAATGACCAACTCGCTACAGGTCGCCAACGCGATACGTGAACTGGAACATGAGCCAACGCTATTGATGACTGGGGGCACCTGGGACACCCATTCTGAATCGTTTCAAGGCCAAGTGGCCGAACAAACCTTGCGAGCGTACGACTTTGATCAGCTTTTTGTCGGTGCCGATGGCATTGATGTGGCACGGGGTACCACGACCTTTAACGAAATGACGGGCCTGACGCGGGTGATGGCGGAGGTCGCAAGAGAAGTGGTGGTGATGATTGAGTCGGAAAAAATTGGCCGTCGGATCCCCAATCTAGAGCTTACGTGGTCAAGCATCGATACCCTGATCACCGACAGTTCGCTTGACGATGATCTTAAACACGCCATAGAACAAACTGGCACAGATGTGATCTGTGCTGACCAGTAATAAGACCAGTAAGGAAAGACTATGTGTGGAATTGTAGGGGCGGTCGCGCAGCGTGATGTCGCCGAGATTTTAGTAGAGGGGCTGCGTCGCCTTGAGTATCGCGGTTATGACTCGGCTGGGGTCGCGATCACTGATTCGGCAACCGGGCAGCTCACACGTGTGCGTCGTCTTGGTAAAGTGGCCGCGTTGTCAGATGCGGTGACCGAGACGAATCCTACCGGTGGTACCGGTATCGCACACACACGTTGGGCCACCCATGGCGAGCCCAGTGAAGTGAATGCTCACCCACATATGTCTGGCGAGACGATTGCAGTGGTACACAATGGCATTATTGAAAACCACCAAATGCTGCGTGAACAGCTGCAAGCGCGAGGCTATCAATTCCACTCACAAACCGATACTGAAGTGATTGCGCATTTGGTTGATTGGGAGCTTAAGCAAACCTCTGATTTGCTTGAAGCATTCCAACGTACAGTTACCCAGCTCGAGGGCGCTTACGGTACTGTGGTGATGGATAAAACTCAGCCTGAGCGCTTGATTGCTGCGCGTTCGGGAAGCCCACTAGTGATTGGTTTGGGGATTGGCGAAAACTTTCTCGCCTCTGATCAGTTGGCGCTGCTCAATGTCACGCGTCGTTTCATCTATCTCGAAGAAGGCGATGTGGCCGATATCTCTCGCCGCGAGGTGACCATTTATAATCAAGAAGGCACACCGGTGGAACGTGAGGTGCATGAAGCCAGCGCTCAATACGATGCGGCGGACAAAGGCCAATATCGCCACTATATGCAAAAAGAGATTTATGAGCAGCCAACGGCACTCACCAATACCATGGAAGGCCGCTTGGGCAGCGATCATGTGATTGTCGAGGCAATTGGCAATGGGGCCAGTGATATCCTCGCCAAAGCGCAGCACATTCAAATTATCGCTTGTGGCACCTCGTATAATGCGGGCATGGTGGCGCGTTATTGGTTTGAGTCGCTGGCAGGGGTCAGTTGTGATGTGGAGATTGCCTCGGAGTTTCGCTATCGCCAGTTTGTCACTCGCCCAAATAGCGTGCTGATCACCTTGTCACAGTCTGGCGAAACGGCCGATACGCTGGCGGCGCTGCGCTTAGCCAAGGAGCGTGGTTATATGGCGACCATGGCGATTTGTAACGTTGCGGGCTCCTCATTGGTACGTGAGTCGGATCTCGCCTTTATGACCCGAGCAGGGACAGAAATAGGCGTGGCGTCGACCAAGGCCTTTACCACCCAGCTGTCTGCGCTGCTGATGCTGGTCACCGCGCTGGGCAAAATGCAAGGGTCGATTGGTCGTGATAAAGAACGTGAGATTGTCGATGCCTTGCATCACCTGCCTTCGAGTATCGAGCAGGCGCTGACCTTTGATAAGGCGATTGAGCAACTTGCCCAAGACTTTGCCGACAAGCATCATGCGCTATTTTTGGGACGTGGTGAATATTACCCGATTGCCGTTGAAGCCGCGCTCAAGCTAAAAGAGATCTCGTACATTCATGCGGAAGCCTATGCGGCGGGTGAGCTTAAACATGGCCCATTGGCGCTGATTGATGCGGATATGCCAGTGATTGTGATTGCCCCCAATAACGAGCTGCTGGAAAAGCTGAAATCAAACATTGAAGAAGTGCGTGCCCGCGGTGGCCAGCTCTATGTGTTTGCCGACCAAGATGCGGGGTTCACACCCGAGGAGGGAATGAATATTATCGCGATGCCGCATGCTGATGAGATTATCGCCCCTGTGTTCTACACGGTGCCGATGCAGCAATTGTCTTATCATGTAGCCTTAATCAAGGGCACTGACGTTGACCAGCCCCGAAACCTCGCCAAAGCGGTGACGGTTGAGTAATCCTGCCCAATAATCACCACGCTCTGACCAGGAGCGTGGTTGATCTTTTATCAATTACTGTCCTCTTTCTACAAAAATGCGATCTGCATAGGTTTTGTTGCAAAATGCAAATCATTTTGCATTTAATCTCAGGCATGGCGTCTGGAAAATTAAACAGAACGTCATTCTGTGTTTTAACTTATTGATATTTTTGATCTTTATAAGTGCCTAATAACTTGGCCTACATTGTGCATACTCAGGGTATAACGACTAACATCGACCAGTTATAGAGAGGAAGCAATGATTGACTCTAAAACCCAAGTAGCAAAACGCATCAAAGAAGCGCGTGAGTGGAAAGGCATCACCCAAGTAAAAATGGCTAAGTTGCTTAATGTGGCCCGCCAAACCTACTTGGATATCGAAAATGGCAAGACAGAGCCGCGTGTTCGTATGCTGTCTAACATTGCTGAGCTGACTGAGCGCCCATTGGTATGGTTTGTCTACGGTGACGAAGATGTCGAAATGCACGATGTTCAGTATAAGCAAGACGTGAATCGCCTGCTTGAGCATTTCTCTCGCTTACCGCACGAAGCCCGTACTGCGATCTTAAACCAAAGCGTGAACATGGCTTCGTTCTTGGTGAACTATTCTAAAGCGGCCCAGCGCGCATAAAAGTACTGCCTGCTCGACTAGATATGCGGGTAAGTGCTTGCTTACTGAGGTAGGCATCAAAAGCGTAGTGTCACACTATCGGTGTGCGCCACCATGATACGCCTGCCGAGCCATGCATAATGCAGGGTTGGTGTTGTGACGGGCTGTGTTTAATACAGCTCGGGTAGCAGAAATGAGGCATGAACCATGGTGATTTCGACCGCGCGCATGGCGCAACGGATCCGTGAAGCACGGGAATTTAGTAAAATAACCCAAGTAGACATGGCGAAGCGTTTGAATGTCGCGCGCCAGACCTATTTGGATATGGAGTCGGGGAAGACGGATCCGAAAATCCTCGCGCTGGTCATGATTGCCGATATTACCGGCCGTCCCTTTAATTGGTTCGTGCATGGCGAAACGGACGAGCGAGACATTGCGTTCTCTCACCGTGATGATTTAGCCGCATTGACGAGTTTGCTGAGTCAGCTCCCGCAAATGGCACGACAGACGGTGATGGATAACGCCCTATCGATCGCCGAATATGTGGTCACATTGGCCCCAGAGCCGCCAGACGAATAAACCAAGCCCGACATTAATGTCGGGCTTTTTGTTATGGGTTAATCGGTAGTTTTTGACAGGAAAAAACGGTAAGCCGGGTTCGATGTCTCGTCTTTCCAGCCATATCCGAGCTCACGCAAATGGGCAGTAAAGGCGAGCAAGTCTTTGTCGCCAATTTCAAAGCCGCACAGTACGCGACCGTAGTCAGACCCATGGTTACGATAATTGAACAGGCTAATGTTCCAATGGGTGCCCAAGGTTTGCAAAAAGTGCAGCAATGCTCCCGGGTATTCAGGAAACTCAAAACTGTAAAGCCGTTCACTGAGGTTGGCCAATGGTCGACCACCAATCATATAGCGCACATGCACCTTAGCCATTTCATCATCGGACAAATCTTCGACCGGATAGCCGGCTTGGCGCAAATCGCGCAAGATCTTGTCCAACTCTTCTTGCCCGCCGAGTAATCTGACACCGACGAAGATATTGGCGAGATGATCATCGCCATACCGATAATTGAATTCGGTGACGGCGCGATCGCCCAATATCTGACAAAAATTGAAAAAGGCACCGGTTTGCTCTGGGATGGTGACAGCCAGTAAGCCTTCACGTTTCTCACCCAGTTCCGCGCGCTCAGAGACGTAGCGCAGCGAATGGAAATTGGTATTGGCACCAGACAACACGGTCGCAAGCTGTTTATCTTTGAGTTGGTGTTTTTCCACGTATTGCTTCAGGCCGGCTAATGCCAAGGCGCCAGAGGGCTCGGAGATAGCCCGCGTGTCCTCAAAAATGTCTTGCACCGCGGCACAGATAGCATCACTCGATACGGTGATGCTGTCATCTAAGTACTGCTGACAAAGCCGGAAAGACTCATCGCCGATACGTTTCACTGCTACACCGTCGGCAAAGGTGCCTACGCGATCAAGGGTCACGGGGAAGCCAGCATCTAACGCCGCACGCAAACAGGCGGAGTCCTCCGCTTCTACCCCGATAACTTTGATGTTGGGCATCAGTTGTTTGATAAGGACGGCCACACCCGCAGCGATGCCCCCGCCTCCAACGGGCAGAAAAATATAGTCGAGGTGACCATTTTGTTGCACAAGCTCCAAGCCAATAGTGCCTTGTCCGGCAATCACTTGGGGATGATCAAAAGGTGGCACAAAGGTGTAGCCATGTTCGTCGGCGAGCTGTTGTGCCATGCCTTTGGCTTCATCGAAATTATTGCCGTGCAGTACCACATGGCCGCCAAAGCCGCGTACCGCGTCGACCTTGATGGCTGGCGTTGTACGGGGCATGACGATGGTCGCCTTCACCCCAAGACGGCTACCTGATAAGGCAACGCCTTGTGCATGGTTACCCGCCGATGCCGCAATCACACCGGCTTTTTTTTGCGCCTCGGTGAGCTGTGCCATCATGTTATGCGCGCCGCGTAATTTAAACGAGTGGACGGGTTGGCGATCTTCACGCTTGAGCTGTACCTGATTATTGAAGCGCTCAGATAAGCGCTTCATGGTTTGAAGAGGCGAGGTAATCGCCACTTCATAAACAGGCGCGCGCAAGATATCCCTAAGGTAATCAGCACCGTCCATCGGTTGTGCAGTTGAGGGTTGCGCCTGTTGCATGCTTATTCCTCCAATTTACTACGATCGCGCACCGCACCTTTATCGGCGCTGGTGGCGAGGCTGGCATAGGCTTTTAACGCGTAAGACACCTGACGTTGACGGTCTTTGGGTTTCCAACCGCGAGCGTTCACGTCTGCGCGGCGGGTGGCCAGTGTCGCTTCGTCCACCAGCAGACTGATTTCGCGGGTGGGGATATCAATACGAATACGATCACCGTTTTCCACTAACGCGATGGTGCCGCCGTTCGCTGCCTCGGGAGACACATGACCAATGGATAGCCCAGAGGTACCGCCAGAGAAGCGCCCATCGGTGAGCAGCGCGCAGGATTTGCCCAATCCCATCGATTTTAAGTAGGTGGTGGGATAGAGCATTTCTTGCATGCCTGGTCCCCCTTTCGGCCCTTCGTAACGGATCACCACCACATCACCGGCTTTGACTTCACCACCGAGGATGGCTTCCACCGCGTGGTCTTGACTTTCAAACACCACAGCTGGCCCCTCGAAGGTCAGAATACTCTCATCGACCCCAGCGGTTTTGACGATACAGCCATTGAGCGCGATGTTGCCTTGTAGCACGGCTAAGCCACCATCTTGGCTAAAGGCATGTTCATGGGCGCGGATACAGCCTGATTGGCGATCATCATCCAGGGTGTCCCAGCGACAGCTTTGCGAGAAGGCTTGGGTGGTACGAATGCCCGCTGGCCCGGCGCGATAGAAGGCTTTAATCGCTTCATCATCGGTTTGTACAATGTCATATTGCGCCAGTTGCTCTTTGAGGCTCACGCCCAGTACGGTTTGTTGCTCGACGTTGAGCAGGTTAGCGCGCTGAAGCTCACCGAGGATCCCCATCACCCCGCCAGCACGGTGCACATCTTCCATGTGATATTGCTGCGTCGATGGCGCCACTTTGCAAAGGTGAGGCACTTGGCGTGACATCCGATCAATATCATCCATATCGAAATGGACGTCGCCTTCTTGCGCAGCCGCCAGTAGGTGCAAGACTGTATTGGTAGAACCACCCATGGCAATATCCAGCGCCATCGCGTTTTCAAACGAGGCGCGGTTGGCGATATTACGCGGCAGGATGCTGTCATCGTCTTGCTCATAATAGCGCTTGGTCAGCCCGACAATCCGTTTGCCGGCGTTGATGAATAGCTGCTCACGGTCAGCATGGGTGGCGAGCATCGACCCATTACCTGGCTGACTCAGCCCCAGCGCTTCGGTGAGACAGTTCATCGAGTTGGCGGTAAACATGCCAGAGCACGAACCACAAGTGGGACACGCGGAGCGCTCAATTTGCTCGCTTTGTTCATCGGACACATCTGGGTTGGCACCTTGCATCATGGCATCGACCAGATCGAGTTTTAGGATCTGATCGGACAGCTTGGTTTTGCCGGCCTCCATTGGGCCACCGGAGACAAAAATCACCGGGACATTGAGGCGCATCGAGGCCATCAACATGCCCGGGGTGATTTTGTCACAGTTAGAAATACAGACCATGGCATCGGCACAATGGGCATTGACCATATACTCGACCGAGTCTGCGATAATCTCACGGGAAGGCAGTGAGTACAGCATGCCGCCATGACCCATGGCGATACCATCATCGACAGCGATGGTATTGAACTCTTTGGCGATGCCGCCTGCTTTTTCGATTTCCTTGGCGACCAGCTGACCCATGTCTTTGAGATGGACATGGCCTGGCACAAACTGGGTAAATGAGTTGACGACGGCGATAATCGGTTTGCCGAAATCATCATCTTTTACGCCGGTAGCGCGCCACAATGCACGCGCGCCAGCCATGTTGCGACCGTGGGTAGTAGTTTTGGAACGATAGGTTGGCATATTACGACTCCTTTGCCTTATGCGCTCTGGTCTGGGTAAACCGGGTCAAGCCAGCCCCATTTGTCTTCGGTGGTACCATCAAACAAGCCAAAGAAGGCTTGCTGTAGTGAGGCGGTGATCGGGCCACGTTGACCTTCACCGACGGTGATCTGATCGACGCTACGCACAGGCACAATTTCTGCCGCGGTACCGGTCATAAAGACTTCATCGGCCAGGTACAGTGCTTCACGCGCAATCGGCTCTTCGCAAATGGTGAGTCCTTTCTCTTTCGCCAGCGTGATGATGGCGTCACGCGTGAGCCCCGGTAAAATGGCGCTGGTAGCCGGGGGGGTGCTAATCACGCCGTTTTTAATAATAAAGAGGTTTTCACCGGCCCCTTCGGACAGGTAGCCGCGGACATCCAAGGCAATGCCTTCGGCATAGCCATGACGACGGGCTTCACCACCTACCAACAGAGAAGATAAGTAGTTCCCGCCGGCTTTGGCCGCAGTCGGAATGGTATTGGGTGCCGCTCGGTTCCAGCTCGACACCATGGCATCCACCCCTTGGGCGAGCGCTTCTTCCCCTAAGTAGCTCCCCCAGCTAAAGGCGGCGATGATGATATCCATTTGTGTATCAGGTGGCGGGCAGACCCCTAAGCCTACATTGCCCACAAAGCCAAGCGGGCGAATGTAGGCAGAGCGTAGCTGATTGACGCGCAAAGTTTCACGGCACGCTTCCATGAGTGCATCGACGCTGTAGGGGATCGGAAAACGGTAAATTTTGGCAGAATCTTTTAAGCGCTGCATGTGCTCGCGATGGCGAAACACCACTGGGCCGTTCGGTGTGTCATAGCAGCGGATCCCTTCAAACACTGAGGTGCCGTAGTGCATGGCGTGCGTGAGTACGTGCACGGTGGCATCCTGCCAAGCGATCATTTCACCGTTAGACCAAATGTAATCAGCGGTATTTGTCGACATTCTTTTCTTCCTTTTTGGTTATGCGCGTAGGGATTGTTGCTGGGATGAGGACATCATGACCTCAGCCACATCCCATAGCTTAGTCAGTTGTGGTCGCAAGGTCTCGATCGCTCTTTGGCTTTCGACGGTGACATCAAAAATGACGTGGCCGTTGTCCGCGGGCAAAGACATGTTGAACTGGCAAACCGTAAAACCGCGATGACGGATCACACGCAAAACACGCTCGAGCAGTTCAGGGCTGTGGGTCGCATGAATAGAAAACTGGTGTTGCATCATAAGTCTTGCTCCATCATTTGTTGGTTTGCCGCGCCGGGTGGTACCAGCGGCCATACATTTTCCATTTCATCAATGGCAACATGCAGCAAATAAGGACCTTGATGTGTCATCAAGGTGTTGAGTGCGTCCTCGACCTCATCTTTACGCTGGATACTGTGCCCAGGAATATCAAAGGCGCGCGCCAGGGTGAGAAAATCCGGGTTATCAGACAGGTCGGTTTCACTATAGCGTTGCTCGAAAAACAATTGTTGCCATTGACGCACCATGCCCAAACGCTGGTTATCTAGCAGGATGATTTTTACCCCGATGCCGCGACGCTTGAGCGTACCGAGCTCTTGGACGTTCATCATGAATGAGCCATCTCCGGACACGAGTACCACTTCATCCTCGGGACGAGCTACTTTGGCGCCCATTGCGGCAGGCAAGCCAAATCCCATGGTGCCTAGCCCCGCCGAGGTCAGCAGATTCTCGGGTTGAGAGGGACGAACATGTTGCGCGACCCACATTTGATGTTGGCCCACATCGGTGGCAACGACTGTGCTTGCGGGCATGCTATCGGACAAGCTTTTGAGCAAGGCGGGTGCATAGATGGCCTCGCCAGGGTGGTCGTAGCGCCACGCGTGCGAGGTCTGCCATTCGGTAATTTGTTCCCGCCATGCCGGTGACGTGTCAGGGCATGCGAGTGCAGGGAGTACTTGATTGAGAGGGGCGCAAACCGGTGCTTGCGCGCGGCGCAGTTTGTTGATTTCGGCCGCATCAATATCAAGGTGCACCACGTTGGCATGAGGGGCGAAGGTATCGAGCTTGCCGGTCACCCGGTCATCGAAACGTGCGCCAACCACAATCAGTAAGTCGGACGCCTGCACCGCGAGGTTCGCCGCTTTGGTGCCATGCATACCGAGCATCCCAAGGTAATGCGGATAGTTTGATTCAACCGTGCCCAAGCCTTTTAGTGTGCTGACCACTGGGAGCTGACTGCGTGCCAAGTAATCGCGTAACGCCTCGGTGGCTTTTCCTAATACCACACCGCCACCGAGGTAAACCATAGGGCGCTCACTGGTAAGAATAAGCGCATTGGCCTTTTCGAGTGCTTGGCTATCGACAGGGGCAGTATGTGAAACATGAACCTGAGCCTCAGTGTTTGGGATCAGTGCTTGTTGCACATCTTTAGCGATATCCACCAATACCGGGCCAGGACGGCCTGATTGTGCTATTTCGAATGCCTGCGCTAAAGTCGTCGTAAGCTCGGCCGGATCGGTGACCAGAAAACTGTGTTTGGTGCAGGCGAGAGATAAGCCGAGGACATCAATCTCTTGGAACGCATCCGTCCCTATTAGTGGGCTGGCGACCTGGCCGGTGATCGCGACTACGGGCACCGAGTCCATCATCGCATCGGCAAGCCCGGTGACTAAGTTAGTGGCGCCCGGTCCCGATGTCGCGAGGCAGACGCCAGGACGGCCACTGGCGCGGGCATACCCGATGGCGGCCATCGCTGCCCCTTGTTCGTGGCGACATAAAATATGTTCAACCCCACCATCATAGAGGGCATCATACACAGGCATGATGGCGCCGCCTGGATACCCAAATACGGTTTCAACGCCTTGCTTACGTAAGGCTTCCACAACCCATTGTGCACCTGTCATCCTTGTCCCTCCCCGTATGAACGGGGAGGGCAGGCGGGCGAATGATCTGTCTCTGCGCTCTCCATCATTGTTGCTTCCGTTGTCGCGTGGCGTCGCCACATGAATGAAAAAAGCCCCCGAACCTGTTGGTTGCGGGGGCTTGGTTGCGATGTTGCTGCTGTGTTTCGCGTACCTAAACCCCTCGCGGAATAATGACCACGATGAGGCGAATAATTAGGACGATAGCGAAGTTAAGCATTTGTCTGTCTTTTCTTGTCGTTAGCCCATTTTATGGGCTTTTTGTTAATTGTGTTTTTGTTTACGCCTGCTTGTTACAGGTCAGTCACGAACCCGATCTGTCGCCGAGTCTCGTGTTTAATTGTTGTGCATTTGTAGTGGTATCACAGACCTCACTCGCATGACAAGAAAAAAATACTCTTAATCATAAATTGGCTCTGCACTATAAGAGTCGGGTTTCATAGTGGTTAACAAGGGTAACGCGGAGAGAAAATGGCATTAGCGATAGTGCACAGTCGAGCCTGTGTGGGCGTGCAAGCACCGAATGTGACTGTAGAAGTACACATATCTAACGGTTTACCTGGGTTTGCGCTGGTGGGGCTGCCTGAAACCACGGTGAAAGAAGCGCGGGACAGGGTGAGAAGTGCAATTGTGACGTCGAACTTTGAGTTCCCATCACGCCGGATCACCGTTAACCTTGCACCGGCTGACTTACCCAAAGAAGGTGGACGGTTTGATTTGCCGATAGCGCTCGGGATCTTGGTTGCATCTGGGCAGCTGCCGGAAAAGCGGCTCAACGAATTCGAGTTTTTGGGGGAGTTGGCTTTGTCCGGACAGCTACGGCCGGTTAAAGGGGCCTTGCCCGCCGCGCTTGCCTGTCAAAAAGCGCAGCGCGCACTGGTGGTGCCAGATGATAACGCCAGCCAGGTGGCATTGGTGGATAATGAGCGCCATGTGTCAGCGCCTGATCTGATTGCGGTGGCGCAGCACCTCATTGGTCAACAAAATCTCGGTTTGAATGCGACACAGGTAGAAGCCCCCGAACCTCCCTCAACACGGTGTTTGCGTGACATTATTGGCCAACAACAAGGAAAACGCGCGCTAGAGATCGCCGCCAGTGGTTCACATAATCTGCTTTTTGTTGGCCCGCCCGGAACCGGAAAAACCATGCTAGCCTCGCGGTTGTGTGATTTGCTCCCGCCTATGAATGATGAAGAGGCATTAGCATCAGCCGCGGTCACGTCGTTGACCCAGCAACCTTTGCATGAAGGAAACTGGCGTCGGCGCCCGTTTCGTAGTCCACACCACTCAAGCTCGATGGCGGCATTGGTTGGGGGTGGCACCGTTCCGCGCCCGGGAGAGATCTCTTTGTCTCACCATGGGGTGCTGTTTCTCGATGAGATGCCAGAGTTCGAGCGCCGGGTGCTTGATGCCCTGCGTGAGCCGCTAGAGTCGGGGGAGATTATTATCTCCCGCGCCAATGGCAAAACCCGCTTTCCCGCACGCTTTCAGCTGATAGGCGCATTAAACCCCAGCCCCACAGGCCATCATGAAGGAGAGCTCGCGCGCTCAAACCCACAGCAAATCTTGCGCTATCTAGCCCGTTTGTCTGGGCCATTATTGGACAGGTTTGATATGTCGATTGATATTCCGGCACTGCCAAGAGGGAGCCTCTCCAGTGGTGGTGAGCGCGGTGAGTCAACGGTCGTGGTAAAAGCCCGAGTTGAAGCGGCGCGAGCCAGGATGTTGGCGCGTCAAGGTAAGGTTAATGCGTTGCTGAGCAATCGAGAAATGGAACAACATTGCCAACTGGCTCAAACCGATGCCGCTTTTTTAGAACAAGCCCTGCATCGTTTGGGACTGTCTGTGCGGGCATACCATAGGATCATTAAAGTGGCGAGAACCATTGCCGATTTGGCCGATGTTGACACCATCCAGCGTCCTCACCTTGCTGAGGCGCTGGGGTATCGGGCGATGGATGGCTTATTACGCCACCTCAACGCCCAAGTCAGCTAATTACTTTTGGGTAAGCAAGAAGTTGATCAACTGAAAGTATTCTTCGGGGGTTTCCACGGTTTTCGGTGTGACATGATACTTGCCATTGACGACCACGGCAGGCACGCCGCGCAGGCCCGCTTTTTCGAACGATTGGTCAAAGCGCTTCGCCATTGAGTTGGCAGCAAAGCTGTTGTAAGCACCATCAAACTCTTGGCCATCAATGCCGTTATCAACGAACAGTTGGCGCACCTCGGCCAATGATTTGGGTGGGTTTTGCGCCACGTGAATGCGATCGAACATCACTGGAATAATGGTGTCTTGTGCATTCAGTACCACGGCGGTTGCGTATGCACGGGTTAGGACACTGCCCATATCCCCGCCCATAAAGGAGACGTGATTTTTCACCACTTTGGCGTTGTCAGGCACCTGCTGTTTGAACTGTTGAACCAGTGGCTCAAATTGATAGCAGTGAGGACAGTAGAAGGAGAAAAACTCAGTGACTGTGGGCGTATCCGTCGCTGGCGTGTCCAGCACTTGGTAGTCTTCCCCCGCCTTAAAGCGTCCCGGCTTAGCGTCAGCCACTTCCATAGGCGCGGTGGATTCAGACTGCGTTTGTGTAGACTCTGCCGTTTGCGTGGTTTGTGATGACGTTTGTGTCACGCTCTCAGGCTCAGAGCAGGCGGTTAAGCCGAGGATGAGTAGCACAGGAAACAGTTTCTTTAACATGATTGAATGACTCTCCGTTATCGATTGAGCGCTTACGGGTACAGCGTAAGCGGTGGCGCTTCTAAGGTGGCAAGTTGTTCTTTAAATGCAAGTACCTGACCTTCCCAGTATTTTGCATCAGCAAACCAAGGGAATGCACGTGGAAATGCCGGGTCTTGCCAGCGTTTTGCTAGCCACGCCATATAGTGCACCATTCTCAGACCACGCAACGGCTCGATCAGTTGCAATTGATCGGCGGGAATTTCACGAAATTCGCGATAACCTTCTGCCAAGGTATCGAGTTGGGCGAGCTGATCGGCACGACTGCCGTTTAAAAACAGCCACAAGTCTTGAATCGCAGGGCCGTTACGCGTGTCGTCAAAATCCACAAACAGCGGACCGTCGCGCCACAGAATGTTGCTGGGGTGGCAGTCGCCGTGCAAGCGGATCGCCGGCCAATTTGTATGCCAGCGTGCGGCAATGGCGTCAATTAAGCGGTCAAGATCAGAGAAAAAGGTTGCCTGAATGCCTTCTGGGATCAGATTTGCCTCATTTAACACCTGACGAGGTTGATAAAGATGACTGTCGAGATCAAACTTTGCCCGTTGTTGGAAGGGGGTCGCCGCGCCCACTTGGTGTAGGCGGCCGAGGTAACGGCCGACCGCCTCAAGTTGATCCCAATTATCCACTTCAAAACCCCGGCCGCCGACACTGGGAAATAACGCAAAGCGAAACCCCTCGGCGGTAAACAGGCTTGTACCGTCGCGGTAGATTGGGGCTACCACGGGAATATCGGCCTGGGCGAGCTCATGACAGAATGCGTGCTCTTCGAGAATTTGCGCGTTAGACCATCGCCCGGGACGGTAAAACTTCACCACATAGCGCTGGCCATCATCAGCGACAAATTGGGCAACACGGTTTTCATAGCTGTTCAGCGCAAGCAAGCCTGATTGAGGATAGATCCCCACCGACTCAATCGCATTTAACTGAACATCTGGCGTTAGTGTATGAAAGTCAAAGCCATGGTCAGTCATGAGCATTCCGTTTGTGTGGCAAAACGCCATGGTAACAAATAAAAAGGGCGCTGCCTGCGCCCTTTCATTGTGGATTAAAATGACGATTAGAGGTCCGTGATAAACCGACTCTCTGCCGTGACCACTTTTTGCTCCTCACCCGACTCACGTTCCATCACAAAAGTGATGTCAGCGATACGCTGTTCCATCTCATAGGTATCAACGGCGAGGCTGATGGGTAATGAGAACACTTCCCCTGCTTGGACATTGACCGTTTGCGGGCCATGCCATTCCACATCGTTCAGCCCATTCACCGACAGTTGGTACGTCTCATCCGATTGGGTTTTATTGAGGATTTTTAAGGTATAAGTGTTTTCCACCAACCCTTGGTTATTGATGCGATAAAGCTGGTTTCGGTCTCGAATCACATCCAGCTCCATGGGCATCACTGACATCGCTAAGTAGATGAACATCGCGGTGACGATGGTCATGACGACCCCGTAGCCAAGGAGCTTAGGTCGCATCACGGCGGTTTTCTTGCCTTCTAGTTTGTGCTCGGTGGTGTAGCTAATCAGTCCACGCTCATAGCCCATCCTATCCATGGTTTCATCGCAAGCATCGATACAGGCACCACAGTTGATACATTCGTATTGCAAGCCGTCACGAATATCGATGCCTGTTGGGCAGACCTGCACACACAAATTACAGTCAATGCAGTCACCGAGTCCCAACTCTTTCGGATCTTTTTTGCGAGGACGAGGGCCGCGTTTTTCGCCGCGCTTAGCATCATACCCGACAATGAAGGTGTCTTTGTCGAACATCGCCGACTGGAAGCGTGCGTAAGGGCACATATGAATACACATAATCGAGCGCATCCAGCCTGCATTGCCATAAGTACAAGCGGCAAAGAAGATCACCCAAAAACCGACCCAGAAGCTGGTATCAAAGGTGACTAAATCGATAGCTAACTCGCGCATTGGCACAAAGTAGCCAACGAAGGTCATCCCGGTAATCAAGGAGATCGCCCACCATGCCGCGTGTTTAGCGGTTTTGCGCGCGGCTAGCTCAGGCGTCAGTTTTAACGAGTCTTGCTTGCGGCGCTTGTTGGCGGCGCCTTCGAGTTTTTCTTCAAACCAAATAAATAAGAAGGTCCACACGGTTTGCGGGCATAAATACCCACACCACACGCGGCCAAGAAAGGTGGTGATAAAGAAAAGGCCAAATGCCGCGAGCATCAATAGTGCAGCCAGCAAGGTAAGGTCTTGTGGCCAGAGTGTGGTGCCAAAAAAGGTAAATTTCTGATTACCGATGTCGAGTAAGATGGCTTGGCGTCCTTGGTATGGGAGCCATGGAATGGCGAGGAACACCAGCATGAAAAACCAGCCCATATAGCGTCGCATACGCTGGTAATAGCCTTTTACCGCACGCACATAAATACGATTGCTTGGGTTGAAACGGTCGTCAGCCCCTTTGTGAGTTTTGGGGTTGTACTCTTTTGCAGTCACGTCTTTGACGTTGATTTTTTTATCGCTCATGACATTGGCTTTCCTTGGGGTACGGGTCCATGGTGCGTTGCCAGGCCCTGATTATCATTGTTGCCTGTGATTGTAGCGCAGCGAACTCCTTGAATACGCTACCAGAGTCATAGTTTGCAACATAGCCACAAACTCAATGAAATCTAGCTATAACAGACGATTAGCCAGACTGCTTTCACGACGATTGCTGAGGCGGGATCCCGCGTGCGCGCAAAATCGCGGCTTTAAAATCGTCTTCACAATCTTTGGCTAGCCCAGGAATGGGGGCATCAGTATCTTCTAGTCGCATCTTAAGCTGATAGATCAAGGTATCGTCTGACAGTGTGGTGATATCCTGACCATGACCGGCTTCATCAGCGATCTGGATGAGCATTTGCATCAGAGAACAGTCAGGGGTTTTTTGCCAAGATTGATTGAGTAGGTCGAGCAGCTCATTGATACGGTGGCATTGCATATGGGCGTCCTCAGTGTGGCACGTAAAAAATGCCATTGTGCCCGACCACACTGAAGTGAAACTTAGCCAGGATCAATTTCCGCTCAGGTGGTGATTAATTAATCGGCATCACGCGATTACGGCCTAGGTTTTTAGCTTGATACAGGTGCTGATCGGCACGGTAAATCAGATCTGCGCCGCTCTCACCTTTATATTCGTCATACTCGGCGACGCCTATCGATACGGTAATGCTGTCTAGAGTGCGGCCACGACGCCGGTCTTTGATCACCATGCGGTCAATCGCCGCCCGCAATGTTTCAGCGGTGCGCTTGGCCGTGCTGAGGCGTTTTTGCGGCACCAGCAAGGCAAATTCTTCGCCCCCGTAGCGAAAGGCTTGTACGCCATCGCGACAGTAGTCGAGGATCCGTTTAGAAACTTGCTTTAAGGCAATGTCACCGAGCACATGGCCGTAGGTATCATTGAGGTGTTTGAAGTGGTCGAGATCGATCAGTACCAAGCAGAACGGCCAGGTTTGTGGGCTATCAATGTAGGCGGCGAGTTCGCGCTCGAAGGCGGCCCGGTTAAGCAAACCGGTTAGGCCATCATGAGTGGCTTGTTCGGTCATCTCAGCCAAATTTTGCTTTAATTGCGCAATCTCTTGCTGCGCGTCATTAAGCTGGTGTTTAAAGTAGCGGGTCGACTGAGTAAGCGCTTGCGAATCTTTGACCACGTTGCGAACCACGGCAATGGTCTCATCAATGGATAACCCTTCATTTTCGACCCGTGACAGCTGTTCAAAGGTGTTATCGAGAACCGAATGGAAAGCGTCAGTATCTTGGATAGTATCTGACATTGAGTGGCTCATCTCGGTCATCATCGATTCTAAGCTTTGCTTTAACGCATTGATGTCTCGGCTATGCTTATCGGCCATGTGTTTTTGGTAAAGCATGTCGCTTTGCAGCGGACTACAGGTACCGTGCTCATCGACGGTGGCATCGACATCCGCATTGAGTTTGGCGTCGGTATTGGCGACATAGGTGTACCACAGGGCATAGTTGGTGGGCGTGGTGGGCACCTTGTATTTCATCATCAAAGGCACAGCTTTTTTGAGGAAGCTGGTAGATTGCTGAAACTTATCGTCCGACATGGCGTTCCTTTGTGTGTCATCGATACCGAGAGAACTTTTATTAGTGTATACCCAAAGTGATTGGAACGGCAGTAGACAGCGAAAAAGCGTGAGCCTGCAGGCAACAACGCCTGCAGGCGAGGATCATAGGAAGAAGGGACTGGGCTGGAACAGGCGTTCAACGTCAGGAATATATTTTTTGTTCACCAAGAACAAGACCACATGGTCATCTTGCTGGATCACGGTTTTATCGTGCGCAATTAACACTTCATCGCCGCGCACCACGGCACCGATGGTGGTACCGGGGGGCAGTTTTATCTCGCCGATGGCGCGCCCGACCACTTTGGATGTCGACGCATCCCCATGGGCGATGGCTTCAATCGCCTCAGCGGCGCCGCGTCGTAGTGACGAGACATTAACAATGTCTGCGCGGCGCACATGGGTGAGTAGCGCAGATATCGTCGCCTGTTGAGGGGAAATGGCAATATCAATCACCCCGCCTTGCACTAAGTCCACATAAGCGCCGCGCTGGATAAGCACCATGACTTTTTTCGCGCCAAGGCGTTTTGCCAACATGGCCGACATAATATTGGCTTCGTCTTCGTTGGTGACCGCGATAAACACATCAATCTGATCAATGTGCTCTTCACTGAGCAGTTCTTGATCAGAGGCATCGCCACAAAACACCGTGGTTTCTTCAAGTAACTCAGAAAGGTGCTCCGCACGGGAGGGGTTACGCTCAATCAACTTCACGCTGTATTGACGCTCCAACGCCATCGCGAGGCCGGCACCAATGTTGCCACCACCAACAATCATGATGCGTTTGTAGGGTTTTTCAAGGCGCTGTAATTCACTCATCACCGAGCGAATATGGTTACTCGCGGCGACGAAAAAGACTTCATCATCGGCTTCGATGATGGTGGTGCCTTGTGGACGAATGGGCCGGTCACGACGGAAAATAGCGGCGACACGGGTATCGACATGCGGCATATGCTCACGCAAGGCGGACAAGGCTTTACCGACCAAAGGTCCGCCGTAATACGCCTTAACCGCAACCAGACCGACCTTTTTGTCGGCAAAGCTGACCACCTGTAAGGCGCCTGGGTATTCAATTAGACGACGAATATAACGAGTGACCAGCTCTTCAGGGGCGATAAGATGGTCAACCGGACACGCGTCGCTGTTAAACAGTTGCTCTTTCACCGCCAAGTATTCAGGGCTGCGGATCCGAGCGACGCGGTTTGGTGTATTAAAACGTGTATACGCGACCTGACAGGCGATCATATTGGTTTCGTCTGAGTTGGTCACCGCGACCAGCATATCTGCATCTTGAGCGCCGGCTTCTTGCAGCGTGGTTGGGTGACTGGCAAACCCCTGTACCACGCGTAAGTCATACTTATCTTGTAGCTCACGCAGTCGTTCGGGGGCGCGGTCAACAATGGTGATATCATTGTTTTCCCCTACCAGGTTTTCTGCCAGGGTGCCGCCGACTTGTCCTGCACCCAAGATGATGATTTTCATGCTACTTTCACTCCCTGCCTAGTCGCACAAAGGCTTCTCTAGGCGTGCATAATAGAAACCGTCCATGTCGTCTTCGCCTGGCAAAATCTGGCGACCAGGCTGCGCTTGCGAGCCGGTGCGCAGTATCGCGGAAGGTTCACGGGCTAAAAAGGCACGGATTTGCTCGCGGTTCTCATCCGGTAACACTGAGCAGGTGGCGTAAACCAGCGTACCGCCTGGCGCCAATTGCTGCCACATTGTGTCTAAAATCTCTGCCTGTAACGTGACCAGAGCGTGAATGTCACTATCACGGCGTAGCCACTTAATGTCGGGATGACGCCGGATCACGCCTGTGGCTGAACAAGGGGCATCCAGTAATATACGATCAAATGCAGGCCCTTGATGCCAAGCGCTCGGCTCACGGGCATCCGCGTGTTTCACATCAGCATTCAGCCCTAACCGTGACAGGTTCTCTTTGATCCGGGATAAGCGGTTTTCATCGGCATCAATGGCCGTCACGATGGCATCAGGCTGGTGCTCAAGGATATGACACGTTTTCCCTCCTGGCGCGGCACAGCAGTCGAGAATATGTTCTGCAGACGCGGGTTGGAGGTAATCGACAGCTAGCTGCGCGGCGGCATCTTGTACCGACACCCAGCCCTGGTCAAAGCCGGGGAGGCGAGACACATCACACGGCGCGTCGAGTTTCAGAGCGTCCATGGCATCTGGATGGGCACTGGCACCAATACCGGCCTGTTGAAGCTGTGCTTGATAACTGTCTCGAGAATGGTGCTGGCGGTTGACGCGCAGCCACATCGGCGCTTTTTGATGATTTGCCGCCACAATGTCTTGCCAATTTGATGGATAGGCTGTCTGAAGGCGTTTGAGCAACCAGCCGGGATGGCAGTAATGACCAGCATCATGCGCTTGGCTGGCTTGGTCTAGCGCATCTTGATCGCGTTGATAATTGCGCAAAATGGCGTTAATCAATCCACGTAATTGTGGGCGCTTCAATGGCTTGGTGGCATTCACGGTTTCAGCCACGGCGGCATGGGCCGGGATGCGCATATAGCCTAATTGATACAACCCGACCAGAATGAGGTGATGAAAGACTCGTTGTTTGCCTTTCAGTGGCTTATCCATCAGGGCTTGCACGATATGCTCTAATCGCGGTAACCAGCGCAAGGTGCCATAGCAAATCTCTTGCAACAAAGCAGCATCACGCGGGGCGACCTTCTGTTGAGCGAGGGGGAGCTGCTGGGACAATGACTGGCCCTGATCAACCACTTGATACAGAACGCGGGCGGCCGCGGCTCTTACATTCATATGTTTACCTATTCAAAGGCCAAATTGGCATCAGACGATAGTGTGGGTCAGATTAAAAAAGGCCAGCGTACTGGCCTTCTTCTCACGTATCGGTGGCACGCTATAGTTGGGTGCCTGTTTCAAACCATTCACGACGTGCATTCAGTAGTTCATGCGCTTGCATGGCTTTTTTGCCCGGGGGTTGTAGTTGGGTCAGCTGGATCACGCCTTTTCCGGTCGCGACCTGAATGCCATGTTTGTCAGTGTTGATCACTGTGCCTGGCGCCGCGTCCACGTCGATATCTATTGCGTTAGCGCCCCACACCTTGATGTTTTGCTCACCTAAGGTGAAGTAGCTGACCGGGCGCGGGTTAAATGCCCGTACACAACGTTCGATAAACGCGGCGTCTTGATGCCAATCGATCTGCGCTTCTTGCTTACTGAGCTTTTCGGCATAGTTGGCTTTGGCATCGTTTTGTGGCTCAGCAAGAATAATGCCGTTAGCCATGTCATTAAGACAATCAATCAATGCCTGTGGACCCAGCTCCGCAAGGCGCAAATATAGGCTACCACTGGTTTCTTTCTCATCAATGGGCAAGGTCGCAATTTTAAGCATATCGCCCGTGTCGAGCCCTTCATCCATCTGCATGATGGTGACCCCCGTCTCATTGTCACCAGCCCATACTGCTCGTTCGATAGGAGCGGCGCCACGCCAACGTGGCAGAATGGAGCCATGCACATTAATACACCCTAACTTGGGGGTGTCCAATACGGGCTTGGGCAGAATCAGCCCGTAAGCGACCACGACCATCACGTCGGCGTTCAAGGCAGCCAGCTCCGCTTGTGCTTGTTCATCACGCAACGTGCGAGGCTGATACACGGGTAAGTCATGCTCAAGCGCAAGCTGTTTAACGGGGCTTGCCGTGAGCTTCTTGCCTCGGCCAGCGGGTTTATCTTCACGGCTATAAACCGCAATCACCTTATGCTCACTATCGAGCAGGGCTTGTAAATGGCGCGCGGCAAAATCCGGCGTGCCCGCAAATACTATACGCAGCGGTGTGCTCAAAGTGACCTCAGCTTGCTTTCTGGTTAGCGCGTTTGATTTTTTCCATCTTTTGCTTGATGCGCTGACGTTTCAGCGGCGATAGGTAGTCCACAAACAGCTTACCTTCTAAATGGTCAAGCTCATGCTGAATACAAATCGCTAGCAGGTCGTCGGCATCAAACTGGATAGCGTTGCCGTCGCGATCCAGCGCTTTTACGGTCACTTCTGCCGCACGCGGAACCAATGCGCGTGCACTGGGCACAGATAAGCATCCTTCTTCAATGCCATCTTCACCGCGCTTTTCGATGATTTCTGGATTGATAAGCACCATGGGCTGATCGCGGGTTTCGGAGACATCAATCACCACCATGCGTTGGTGAAAATCAACCTGAGTGGCCGCGAGACCAATACCGTCTTGGGCGTACATGGTTTCAATCATGTCATCAGCCATTTTCTGGATCTCAGGTGTGACAGCGTCCACCGGCTTGGCCACGGTGCGAAGGCGCTCATCTGGGAATGTTAATACGTTCAGTAAAGCCATAACGTCTCATAAAAATTGAACTGTGCCGAAAGCGGCACGGGGTAATTGGGTTAATTCTAGACATTTTGCCAGCCAATTGACAGCATCAGCATCATTCGTCGGGTGAGGAAGACATTGATGACAAGAAAGCTATTCAATCTCGCCGCCGCTGGGCTATTGGCTATCGCGCTACCAGTGCTGGCAGCCGGCCCTGCCGAGAGTCAGCGATACGTGGTTGAGCGGGGGGATACCCTGTGGGATATCGCCGCCACCTTTTTCGATAATCCTTGGCAATGGCGTGACGTATGGTACGCAAATCCGGCTATAAAGGATCCCAATCTTATTTATCCTGGCGATGTGCTCACCCTCACATGGCAAGCGGGGAAACCGGCCGTCAGCTACAAGCCTAGGCGAGCGATTGCAGCAAAGGGAGATGCACCCAAGACGTCAGCGCTTAGCAGTGTCGATCCTATGCTGCTGCCCTATTTACAACAGGATATGCTGGTCGAAAAGGCGCGTTTGGTGGCGCTGCCTCGTGTTCTTGGCTCTACAGATGGGCGTCAATATCTGTCAGTGCACGATACCCTGTATGTGGATGCGTCGCTGGGTGCCAAAAACTGGCAGGTTTTTCGGGTTGAGAAAACCTTTTTACGCCCTGCGACGTCAGAGGCTAGCGCCGAACCGATCGCTATGGTGAGCTTAAAACATGTGGCTGACGGACGTATCCGTGCGCGAAGTGAAGGGCGCAGTGTGATGACACTGACACGCGTGGTGCAGGAAGTACGGCCCAATGATGTCTTGTTACCTTTGCCCGAGAACACGCATGCGCGCTTTTGGCCCCAAGCGGCTCAAACCGACGCGAGGTTATTAGGGCATCTTTATGGCAGTGAGTATGTCGCGAATGGTCAGCTGGTGGTGCTCGATAAAGGTGCCAATGATGGCGTGACGACCGGGCAAATGTTTACTGTCACCGAAGGGGGGGCCAAGGTGTTAAATGACCCCGGTGAGTATCGCTATCAAAACGCGAATGAAAGCACGACACAATCCATCACACCCATGCCTGATGTGACGGTGGGACAAACCATGGTCGTTCGGGCTTATCCTTGGGTTAGCTTGGCGGTGATCACCCAAGCGCGTCAGCCGATCAAAGCCGGCATGCATGTGGTACCGCCATCTTCTCAACCGGCCTATGCACGATAAATCGCTGCGAGGATGGTTGACGCTGACTCAAGTGCCGCGGTTGCGCGTCCCGCAGCGGCGCGCGCTGTTAGCTAAAATGCCCATCGACGCATTGTGTGACCAAACCCATCATGAGCTTGCCGCGGTTGGCTTAACCGCTGAGCAATGTCAGGCCATTATGCACCCTAATCATGTCATGATTGAGCGTAGCCTTGAGTGGGCGAGGCAAGAGCATTGCCACCTGATTGGCTTTGACCATCCAGCTTATCCTGCACTACTCCGAGAAATCGCACGGCCGCCTTTGGTCTTGTATGTGCAAGGCGATCTGACTTGCTTGGCGATGCCTCAATTGGCGATGGTGGGCAGTCGACACGCGACACCGCAAGGGCTAGAAACGGCGTTTCAATTTGCCAAACAACTGGTTGAGCATGGCGTTGCGATCACCAGTGGGCTTGCGCTAGGTATCGATGGCCGGGCACACAAAGGCGCACTCGAGGGCGGCGGAAAAACCTTGGCGGTGCTGGGAAGCGGACTGGCCAATGTGTATCCCGCCCGGCATCGCGCATTGGCCAAGCGGATTGAAGCGCAGGGGGCGCTTGTTTCAGAGTTTTGGCCGGACGCCCCGCCAAGATCCGAACACTTTCCGCGCCGCAACCGGTTGATCAGTGGGTTGTCGGCAGGCGTATTAGTGGTAGAGGCCGCACCGCAAAGTGGGTCACTGATCACGGCACGTTATGCGCTAGAGCAAAACCGGAGTGTGTTTGCGATTCCCGGTCCCATAGACCAAGTCCAATCGCGAGGTTGCCACCAATTGATAAAACAAGGCGCCGTGTTAGTCGATTGTGTTGATGATATTATAAGTGATGTGGATAGCTTGGTTCAGTTTGCTGTGAGTCAGCAAAACGAATTATTTAGTGATGCACCCAAGTTAGATACGCACGAAGGATTGCCATTTTCTGCGCTGTTGGCTAACGTAGGGACTAACGCGACGTGTGTCGACGTACTGGCTGAGCGCTGCAACCAACCGGTTCACGAAATCATGATGCAGTTGTTAGACTTAGAACTCCAGGGGCTTGTAGCAGCAGTACCCGGTGGCTATGTCAGAACGAGGAGGGGCTAGCCATGATGGACATTCTTATGTACCTGTTCGAAACCTACATCCACAGCGATGTGGAAGTGATGATCGATCAGGACGAGTTAGCAGATGAATTGTCCCGCGCGGGTTTTCATCAAGACGATATATATAAAGCCCTGAACTGGCTTGAAAAGCTGGCACAGTTGCAAAATGCGGATAAACAGCCTTACCTATCAGGCAGTGCCCAAAGCTCGATTCGAATCTATACCGAGCAAGAAACACGCTTTATCGACCAAGAAAGCCGAGGCTTTCTCTTATTCTTAGAGCAAGCCGGGGTGCTTTCACCGGAAACGCGTGAAATGGTCATCGATCGGGTGATGGAACTTGAGACCCAAGAATTTGGTCTTGATGATCTAAAATGGGTTATTTTGATGGTGCTGTTTAACGTTCCTGGTAACGAACGTGCGTATACACAGATGGAAGAAATGCTGTACGACGCACAAGAGGGATACGTGCATTAACGCTTATCAATGACAGTAAAAGGTGTGAATGAGTAAAGATAACACCCCGAACACCCACGAGCGCTGCCCGGAATGTGGCAGCGCTCTTGCGTTTAAATCGGGCAAGCGAGGCCCGTTTCTGGCCTGTACGGCCTACCCAGAGTGCGACTATACCAAAGCGTTACATCATGGTGATGGCCACATAGTAAAAGCGCTTGGCGTGGCTTGTCCGGCGTGTCATCAGGGAGAATTGGTGTTACGCCAAGGTCGATTCGGTATGTTTATTGGCTGCGATCAGTTCCCGCAATGTACGCATATCGAAAAACCGGATGAACCCGATCATACTACCCTAACCTGTCCATCCTGCCACAAAGGTGAGCTGGTGGAGCGCACCTCGCGTTACGGTAAGCGCTTTTTTGCCTGTGACCAATACCCTAAGTGTCATTTTGCAGTAAATGCACAACCGATAGCCGGCACCTGCGAGCAATGTGGCTTTGCGCTGCTGGTGGAGCGTAAGAAAGGTGGCAAGACAGTACACCAATGTGCCGATAAGTCCTGCAGCGCGATTCAAGGTGAATCGGCTGCAGAATCGGAGAGCGAAGGCTAATCGGTTTGCGCGGCGAGAGCTAGTGCCGCCGATTTCAAACCGTGAAAAGCATCGTCGGGGAGGTAGCTGGCGAGACTGGCTAACTTGGTGGCAAGCGCCGCGTTCGATGTGGCCGTGACATTAATATGGCCCACTTTGCGCCCCGGACGAGGCGTTTTGTTGTACCAATGCACATGGGCATCACGATAGGTCGCAAGCGGGACACTGCCTTGGCCTAAGATATTGATCATCGCCGTCGGCTGGATTAACTCGGTCGGGCCGAGGGGTAAGCCGCTGACGGCGCGCAGGTGGTTTTCAAATTGGCAACACGCGCTACCTTGCTGTGTCCAGTGACCGGAGTTGTGCACCCGAGGTGCTATCTCGTTCACCAGCAAGCTGCCGTCTACATCAAAGAATTCCACCGCGAGTACCCCCACATAGTTCAGCGCGCTGGCAATCTTTTCTAACATGTCCGCGGCTTGTGTTTGCAAAGCATGCTCATCTGGGCGCACCACAGACAAGGTGAGTATCCCATCATGATGGTGGTTTTGGGTCAGGCTATAGCTGGCAAATTCACCATTCGCGCCACGCACACCAATCAGTGACACTTCTCTGTCAAAAGGGATCATGGCTTCGGCAATGATGGCTTGGCCATCGCGTTGCTCTGGCGCGCTAAGAAAGGCGTCGAGCTCTGCCCACAATGCGTGAAGATCATCGCCGTCACGATAGCGCCACTGTCCTTTGCCGTCATAGCCATCCAAGGTGCTTTTGAGTACTAAGGGCGCGCCCAGTGCGTCGACCGCCTTTTCTAAATCAGCCTGTGTATACACCACACGGTACGGTGCATTGGCGACACCTGCTTGCATCAGCAGCGCTTTCTCAATTTGGCGGTCACCACCGGTTAGAATCGCTTGGGCACTGGGGCGTAACTTCCCGCTTTGCTCGCAGTGATGCAAGATATCAGCGGGGATATGCTCAAATTCCGCGGTGATAATATCCGCGCCGGCGATGGCCGTATTGAGGCCGTGCCCCAGTGGTTGCAGCGTCAGTGGGTGAACAATGTCGCCACTACGCACATCATAGGCGCTGACGATAAGATTGAGCGGCGCGCCGGCCAAGGCCATCATCCGGGCCAGTTGTCCCGCGCCTAACACAAGAATATTCATGGCCTTACCCTTGTGGGTTGGGTTGAGCGAGAACGGCTTCAGTTTGCGCTTGGCGAAACGCATCCACTTTTGCCATCAAATCAGGGTCGGCCGTTGCGAGAATTTGTGCGGCAAGGAGGCCTGCATTCGCGGCGCCTGCGTCACCAATGGCGAGCGTGCCTACTGCCACGCCCTTGGGCATTTGAGCAATAGAAAGCAATGAGTCCATGCCCTTTAACGCTTTTGACTGGACCGGCACGCCGAGCACCGGCAGGCTGGTGTGTGCGGCGGTCATCCCAGGCAAATGGGCGGCCCCTCCAGCGCCGGCAATAATCACTTTAATCCCGCGCTCGGCCGCTTGTTGGGCGTAGTCGGCAAGTAACTGTGGTGTGCGATGGGCGGAGACAATACGGGTTTCGTAAGGGATGGCAAAATGATCCAACATAGCCGCTGCATGTGTCATGGTAGGCCAATCGGATTGCGAGCCCATGATGATACCGACAGTCATAATACGTCCTTCTTGATGACAAGCGTGAATAAGATAAGCTGAGCGTGGCGCGAATTATACCCAGATTTCACCGCAAGGAAAACGTTTGCGTCGGCGGTGGGGGATGAAATTCCGTCAAGATCCCACTGCGTGGATCAGGTAAAGTACGCATATAGTCTCAGTAACAAAGGATGTGAGCGTGGCACACGGTCAATCGACAATTGATAAGCAAGCCGTGAAGGCTTTTTTCCTCCAGCTCCAAGATGATATTTGCCAGCAGCTTGCGCAAGAAGATGGTCAAGCGCATTTTATTGAAGATGCGTGGGAGCGTGAGAAAGGGGGCGGTGGTCGCAGTCGCGTCCTGCGTCAGGGCCAAGTGTTTGAGCAAGCGGGAGTGAACTTCTCGCACGTATTTGGCGATCAAATGCCTGCCTCGGCGACCGCGCACCGTCCAGAGCTTGCCGGGCGCTGCTTTGAGGCCATGGGGGTGTCGTTGGTAATCCACCCTCACAACCCGTACGTGCCGACCTCGCATGCGAACGTGCGGTTTTTCATTGCTGAAAAGGAAGGCGCCGATCCTGTGTGGTGGTTTGGCGGTGGCTTTGACCTTACGCCTTTCTATCCGTTCGAGGAAGATTGCCAGCATTGGCATGAGACCGCCAAAGTCTTGTGCGCGCCCTTCGGTGATAGCGTGTACGCTGATCACAAGGCGTGGTGCGATCGCTATTTTTATCTGCCCCATCGCGATGAAACCCGTGGCGTCGGTGGGCTTTTCTTTGATGATTTGAACCAATGGCCATTCGAACAGTGCTTTGCCTATACCCAAGCGGTTGGAAAAGGCTTTATCGATGCCTACCTGCCGATTGTACAGCGCCGCAAAGCCACGCCTTATGGTGAGCGTGAGCGAGATTTCCAGCTTTATCGCCGCGGACGCTATGTCGAATTTAACTTGGTGTATGACAGAGGTACGCTATTTGGCTTACAAAGTGGTGGGCGTACCGAATCTATCCTGATGTCGATGCCGCCGATGGCACGTTGGGAATATAATTGGTCACCCGATGAAAACGCGCCGGAAGCGAGACTCTATCGCGACTATCTTAAACCGAGGGAGTGGTAACAGATGACCGATCGTTATTGTGTGGTCGGCCACCCGATTGGCCACAGTAAGTCGCCGCAGATCCACGCCGCATTTGCGACGCAAACCCAACAAGACATCGACTATCAAGCCATTGAGGCACCGCTCGAAGGCTTTGTGACCAGTATGCAGGCGTTTTTTGCGCAAGGAGGGCGCGGCGCCAATGTGACCGTGCCTTTTAAACAGCAAGCGTATGATTGGGTTGATACACTGACAGAGCGTG
Source organism: Salinivibrio sp. PR6 (assembly GCF_001995955.1). Taxonomy (NCBI): domain Bacteria; kingdom Pseudomonadati; phylum Pseudomonadota; class Gammaproteobacteria; order Vibrionales; family Vibrionaceae; genus Salinivibrio; species Salinivibrio sp. PR6. The sequence goes on from NZ_MUFA01000014.1 coordinate 72,996, forward strand.
CCTGCCGCGCCGGTGCCGTGAATACGCTGGTTAAGCAAAGCGATGGTTCCCTACTGGGTGATAATACTGATGGGGCAGGTTTGGTGACTGACTTACACTACCATCATGTGGCACTGCGCGATAAGCGCATTATGGTTGTGGGAGCAGGCGGTGCAGCAAGGGGTGTGTTGCTTCCTTTACTGGAGCAAGAGCCAGCATTGCTGATGATAGTGAATCGCACCGAGCAAAAAGCCCAGCAATTAGCCGCTGCATTTGGTGAGGCCGGACCGATCGCCAGTCATGCCGTGGATAGCCCCATGGCGGCGCCGGTCGATGTGATCATTAACGCGACCTCGGCGAGTTTACATCAAAGCTATCCTCCTCTCCCTCATGGCGCGATTGGTCCAGCGACCACTGTCTATGACATGGTGTATCAAGCTGGCTGCACAACCAGCAACCAGTGGGCGCAACGCCAAGGAGCAGGGCGGTGTTTAGACGGCTTGGGCATGCTGGTGGAACAAGCGGCGGAAAGCTTTGCTATATGGCGCGGCTGTCGGCCACAAACCGAACGTGTGCGTGAGCAGTTAAGAGAGGCACTCAATCAATGAATCAATCGTTTATTCTGGCTGCGGACCAAGCGCAGGTCGACACGGCAAAGGCCCGTGTTTGTTTTTACGGCCAACTTAATGGTGCATTGTTACCATGCGCTGTCCGATTTACCACCTTATCCGCGCTCGCCGGCTGTGCGGTGGACACGGATAATGCGCAGGCGATTGTCGAACAGGTTTGGTTTGATATTGAAGAGCACATGGAAGCGGCCATCGAGTCAGAAGCGTTTGAAGCCGATGGCAGCTTGCTGATTTAGCACTCGCAGCGGTAGATGTCTTTGGTGTCGACATAGTTTTGCGCTGAGCGTGCAAAATAAGCACGCTCTTTGTCGGTAAGGGGGCGAACTTGTTTGACCGGTGAGCCGACATACAGATAGCCACTCTCTAAGCGTTTTCCGGGCGGGACTAAACTGCCAGCGCCAATCAGCACTTCATCTTCTATCACAGCGTCATCGAGAATAATCGTCCCCATTCCCACTAGGACTCGGTTGCCAATCCGACAGCCGTGTAACATGACTTTGTGGCCGATTGTCACTTCTTCGCCAATGATCAGCGGGTAACCTTGTGGGTTTTCGGCATTTTTGTGAGTAACATGAAGGACTGAGCCATCTTGAACATTGGTCCGAGCGCCAATCTGGATATGGTTCACGTCACCACGCGCTGCAACCAGCGGCCAAATACTCACATCATCGCCTAGCGTAATATCGCCAGCCAATACACTGGATTCATCAATATAGACGCGTTCGCCAAGCTGAGGCGTCATGCCTTTATAAGCGCGCAGCTGTTTTGCCATCACAAATCCCTCTTTTCTCTATTAACAGTGCTAAATAGCGGCGAGTTTGATACCAGTTTTACACCCTAGCGAGTAAAAAAACAGCGAGTGACAGTTTTTTTCTAAAAAACACCTAAAAAGGACTTGCCAACCTGATCAGCTTCTCTATAATGCGCCTCCATCGACACGGCACGCAGGGCAAGCGTTCAGCGGCCATGTCGGGGCAAAAAATCAAATAAAAATAAACGCTTGACGTGAGTTTTTAAAAGATTAAGATGGCCGGCCTACTTAACGCCAAGCGTTAGGGGAGTCAAAAAGAGGTTTTATTTCACCCGGCGGGTTGAAAATAAAAGATAAAATTTCTTCTTGACTTTAACGGCAAGGCGCGTAAGATACGCAGCCCTGACCAAGCGAAGCGCAGCTTCGCATCGTCAACGCTCTTTAACAATTTGACCTATGCAATCTGTGTGGGCACTCGTTGAGAATAGACAAAAAGATTTATTCGATGAACTGAGTGACCAAACGACAACTTTTACAGTTGTTCGGCACAGTCAATTCGTTTTTCTCTTYGGAGAGAAACAGTAATCAGTATTCATTGAGCTGAAACTTCGGTTTCGAAAAAACTTAAATTGAAGAGTTTGATCATGGCTCAGATTGAACGC
>NZ_MUFA01000015.1:0-64742 GCF_001995955.1 Salinivibrio sp. PR6
CCATAAGTCCCCGCTTCAGTGGTATCGGCAAAGGCCGGTGTATCGTCGCCGTCGACATCACTGATCGCAATGGTACCGGTGGCAGTGACCGCATCGCCTTCGTTGCCTTCGGTGACTGAGCCGGTAAAGTTACCGGTGACTTCAGGTAAGTCGTCGGTGCCGGTAATGGTGATAACAATATCTTGCTGTGTGTTATCGTTTGCAGTGAGGGTGATGGTGTCGGTCACCTGATCGCCGGCATCCAAGTTCTGCACGGCAGACTGATCGAGGGTGTAGGTCCAGTTGCCGTTAACTAGGTCTAGCGAGCCATAGGTGCCTGCTTCAGTGGTATTGGCGAAAGTGGGTGCATCGTCACCATCGATATCACTGATTGCAATCGTACCCGTGGCAGTTACTGCGGCATCGCCCACGTTGCCTTCGGTGACTGAGCCGGTAAAGTTGCCGGTGACCTCAGGGGTGTCGTCCGTCCCTGTAATGGTGATGACAATATCTTGCTCTGTGCCATCAGAGGCGGTCAGAGTGATGGTGTCGCTGATCTGATCGCCGTCATCTAAATTCTGTACTGAGCTCTGATCGAGGGTGTAAGTCCAATTGCCGTTCACCAGCTCTAGCGAGCCATAGTTGCCTGCCTGTGTAACATCGGCAAAGGTTGGATTATCGTCGCTATCGACATCACTGATCGCAAGGGTGCCCGTGGCAGTCACGGCAGCATCACCTTCATTACCTTCGGTCACGGAACCGACAAAGCTACCGGTCACTTCTGGGGCATCCTCGCTACCGGTAATGGTGATGACAATATCTTGTTGGGTGTTATCGCTTGCTGTCAGGGTAATGGTGTCGGTAACTTGATCGCCGGCATCTAAATGCTGCACCGCAGACTGATCAAGGGTGTAAGTCCAGCTTCCATTGACCAGCTCTAGCGAGCCATAAGTCCCCGCTTCAGTGGTATCGGCAAACGTCGGATTGTCGTCGCTATCCACATCACTGATCGCAATGGTGCCCGTGGCAGTTACTGCGGTATCGCCCACGTCACCTTCGGTCACTGAGCCGGTAAAGCTACCGGTGACTTCAGGTAAGTCGTCGGTGCCGGTAATGGTGATGACGATATTTTGTTGCGTGTTATCGCTTGCAGTGAGGGTGATGGTGTCCGTCACCTGATCACCGGCATCTAAACCTTGAACAAGACTGCTGTTGTTATCCAGCGTATAAGTCCAAGTACCATTCATCAGTGATAACTCACCGTACTGACCGGACACATTGCCATCGGAAAAGCTCGGCGCATTGTTACCATCTGCATCCGAAATACTGAGAGATCCTGTCGCTTCTAAAATGTTGTCTTCGACAACATCGCCAAGGGTTTGGCCGCTAATCACAGGATCATCATTTGTACCTGTGATAGTTATCGCGATCACTTGGCTGCTGCCGTCTGATGCAGTCACAGTGAAGTTATCCGAAACCGCATCACCCTCGCTAAGAGATTGCACAGCATCGCTGTCTGCGGTGTAGGTCCAGTTGCCATTGGTGAAGACGAGCTCACCATACTGGCCGGATTGCGTGCTATCGATCCACGTTGGGCTATCGTCCGGATCGGTGATCGACAAGGTACCGGAAACCGAGTCTCTGGCTATCAAACTTCCATCAGAGCCATCGATTTCCCCCTCCGAGAGCGTGCCTGAGGTATCACCTGTGATGGATGCGGGATCGTCAATACGTTCCACTGCTGAGGTGAAGGTTTGAGAGGTGCTCGCTTCGCCGTCTGAGGCGGTGATTGTAAATGTCAGCGAGGCGATATCTAGTGCATCGTTATTGATTGCATCTACGCCTGCCTGAGTGAGAACAACATTATTACCCTGCAACTCGACATAGTTTTGTCCACCGTCAGTCAACGATAGGGTGAGGACATCGTCTTCTATATCCGTCGCCGTTACAGTGCCGACGGTATCGCCGGCCGCGACCGCATCCTCAGTGACCGATATGGCAGAAAATTGCAGCGTCGGAGCATCGTTGACGGGATTCACGGTGACCGTGATATCGGACGGGGTTTCTGCTTGGCCATCGGAAACAATGACTGTGAGATCAAGATCGCCATTGAAATTGGGCGGTGGTGTGATGACGATATTACCAGACTCATCTTCGTCGATTTCGACATCTGGATTGCCACTGGTGATGGAAACAATGGTGAGGATATCGCCGTCTGGATCGTTGATTTGCTGCAGTATTTGATTGGGCGTTAGCACCAGGGGTTGATCTTCGTCGGTACTGAAGGTGAGCGATTCGGCGCTCGGCGCTTCATTGGTATCTGCGGCAGGGAATACGGCGTCAGCACTTGCCAATCTTAGTGCGGTTAGAGCAAAAAGCTGTTCGTCGGTAATGCCACCATCGGGGTTGGTAATGCCCTCAGTTTGGAAACCCGCAATGATCTCGCCAATACGGCCGTTCGCTTCAATGATTGCCATGGCCGTGATGGCAGACCCTGAGGCCGCTGCACCGGCTGCGGTGGCGGCATCTTCAATCGCATTGGGATCTTCACCGCGTTGGATGGCTTCAATGATTTCAAGCACATCCTCAGGTAAATCTTGTACCAGCGTATCGTCTTCATCTTCGCCGACAAGCAAGGCAGATAAGGCGAGGTTGGTATCGACACCATTCTCAAGGCGCACTGAGGCGGGCTCGTTGCCCACCGCGGTGACGAGCTCTCCCGTCGAAACCGTTTGATTTGCCTCTATCTGACGCACTTGGCCATCAGGTTGAACGGCAGCAACCGTTCCTTGTGTCTCGGTGACTTGTGTCTCTGTCGCCATGCTGTCGGCTCTCCTCGGCAACTGCATCACGCCAACGTTTTGATTTATATTCAATTACGTCACTTTATCAACGCGCTGGACACAGTTTGGTGCACGATCGTTACATATTCCCTTTATAAATATAGTTAATAGTTGGCAGTGGCGTATAAAAATTGAGCGACTCAATTGAGAGGTAAGGAGAGAAAAAGCCCTTGCGTTGGCAAGGGCTGGGCTGTTTTAACAAAGTAAGGCTTAGAGCATTGGACGATGAAGGGTTAAGTACCGATTACGCCACCGTCTTCTTTGGTGATCATGATGACCGAAGAGCGAGGAATGGCGTCACCGCCTGCAGGGAAATGGGCGCCTGGGTGTTGTACACCCACAAACATAGTGCGTGAGTCAGGGGTAAAGGTCAGTCCCGTGATCTCACACGATGTTGGCCCGGTAAGGAAGCGACGAATTTCCCCCGTTTGCGTGTCGGCACACAGCATTTGGTTATTGCCCATGCCAGCGAAGTCTCCCTCGTTGGAGTAATCACCGTCGGTTTGAATCCAAAGACGACCGGCACGATCAAAGCCGATACCATCTGGGCTGTTAAACATGTTGTCTTTATTAATGTTATCGGTACCCGCCATCAATCCAGATTGCTTTTCAGGATGGCCGGCCATCACGAAAATGTCCCACTCAAAAGTAGGCTGAGTATGATCGCCTTGGGTCGGTGCCCAGCGAATAATATGGCCATACGGGTTTTTGGTGCGTGGGTTGGCCGCATTTAATGGTTGGCTGTCTTTCACGCCACGGTACTTGTTATTGGTGAGGGTGCAGAAGACATGCTTGTTGTCGGCGTGCACGGCGACCCACTCAGGACGATCCATGGTGGTTGCACCCACTTGCGTCGCGGCTTCGCGGGCAAAAATGAGCACGCTGGCTTGGTCGGGAAAGCCATTTTCTGGGGTCAGGCCATTTTTACCAAAGGTGAGCTCTAACCACTCCCCTTGACCTTTGAGCTCGTCGTCGCTGCCGGTAAATTTGGCGACATATAAGGTACCGTTCTCGAGCAAATCGCGATTAGCGCTACCTTTACTCGGATCGTATTTTCCCTCAGAGACAAATTTATATAGGTGCTCGCCACGTTCATCATCGCCCATATACACGACAACATGCCCATCATCATTGACCGTTAGCGCGGCATTTTCGTGCTTAAAACGACCCAGTGCACTGCGCTTTTTCGGGGTCGAATTGGGGTCCATAGGGTCAATTTCGACCACCCAGCCGAAGCGGTGGGGCTCATTGGGGTGCTTGGCGACATCAAAGCGCTCGTCGTGCTTGTACCAATCGTATCCCCAATCGGTATCGCTGATGCCGTAGCGCTGATAGGTTTTGCCCAAGGTGACGGTTTTTTCGCTAGCAAAATAGCCATTAAAGTTTTCTTCACAGGTCAGATAGGTGCCCCAAGGCGTTTCGCCGTTGGCACAATTGTTAAAAGTGCCGAGGATCATTTTACCCGACGGATCAGCCGCGGTTTTGAGCAGTGAATGGCCGGCGGCGGGACCTGTCATTGCCATTTCTGTATAAGCGGTAATACGACGGTTTAAGCGACCTTGCGGATTGATTGTCCAGCGACCATCGACTTTTTTGAGTTCGACCAAAGAGACGCCATGCGCCGCTTGCGATTTGCGCGCATCATCGGCTGAGATGTTTTCTCCACCGTGCGTAAACAAATACTCATCGTTGATATACTCGTTATTGACCGCGAGCAGGGCGCGATCATTGGCGAGCGGGAAAAATGTCATGCCATCGTTGTTGTCGCCAAACTGCTGAGCTTGCGCATCGGCATTGTTTTGTTGCGAAAAAGCAGGCGCATTAGTAAAGATAGGATCGCCCCAAGACACCAGTACGTCTGCCTTATAGCCAGCAGGCACCTTGACTGTATCAGCGGTTGAGGTTGGGATTGCGTCAAAGCCTATCAGTTCACTTTTGCTCATGCTGCCAGCCACTGCTTTGGCAACAGGGTTAGCGGCAAAAAAAGCGACCGTACTAGCGGCGCCCGCGCCTTGTAAAAAGCGGCGACGACTTACGGCGGCATCAATAAAGCGATTGAATTCGGGTTCTGCGTCCAGCGGACGTTGGTCAATATGCTTGCTCACGACAATTATTCCTTTCTGTTCGTTATCGTATTTATGATTTAGGTGATAGCGATGCGCCAAAAAGTACATCGCAAAGCCGGTCGAAAGTGTGGCGAGGCAATATGAAAACGGGGTGACTGCTGGGTGACAGTCTTGGGACAGTGAAGGAAGCTGGTATCAAGATCACGTATTGGTTGGTACAGGCCAATTAGTGTTGGTCAAAGTAATCTTTGCGTCGGATGTATTTATCCATGTAATGATACGCGATGGGGCGTGCGAGCCAGCTAAATAAAACCCTGAGCACGCGAATCAGTGACGACGTGTCGGTATAGATTTTGTTCTCATGTAGCCATAGAAGCCGACCGACATGCCAATACAGAAAAGGAATTCCGGGTAAGAAGGTAATGATGTCGACATCACAACAGATACGATAAGTTTTGGTATGAAAGGGATAATGCCGCTTAAAACGCCACATACCAGCGGCAGGCTGACCAAAGGTGACGATGCGTTTAATAGCACTGCCCATTTGTGGTTGAAGCATCGCCGCGGCAATAACCGCCATCGCGCCGCCTGACGAATGACCAATAAAAGAGACTTTTTTGTTGGCCTGAACCAAAGGCGACAGGGCGGAGCAGAGTTTATCGAGCACCGTATCGCCGTCTAAGGAAGTCATATCCGCCGCTTGTGCGACATCAGCAAACTGGCTCGTGGTCATAGCTTGGTAACGACGCTTGTGCTGTTGCCAGGGTAAACTTTTTTGTGTCAGTAAGTAGTGAAATCCCCAGTGTACGTAACAATAAGTGTTAGCCATGCGAATACGCTTAGGACCACAGGCACAATTTACTAGCCAGTCCCACAAGGTTTGCGAGCCACGAAATACCACCACCACATCGTCATCATCTCGCCAGAGTACACGAATAATACAGCGCCCCCAGCGGTCGTAAATATCACGTCGTCCATTCGGACTGAAGCCGTATTGCGTGTGATTAAAAAAGGTAGGATAAGAGGCGCGGCATAAAATGGCATACCGCTCGTATTGATACCGCTTTAATCGCTTCATGGTGAACCTTGTGTCATCGTCATGGGCCTAGGCTAGCGAATAAACGTGACGAAATAGCGAAAGCAGTGTGGGATGATCAATCAATAGACAAACTCGGATCTCGGCGCGTGCCTGGATGATTAATAATTGGTGAGAAAAGGCTCGAGGTGTGTATCGTAAGTCAGGGCTTGGATAGGGCCTCGGTGTGTGATCAAAAATTCAGCATTGTTACAGTTCCCGACACCGATAATGACTTGTACCAGCAAACGTAAATCCTTTAACCAACGTTGAGACTGCTCTTGGCTCCAATCGTCACGATACAGACTCATATGATATTCCACCCACCAGTAGGCGCCACGAATAAAGGCTTTCATCACTGATTCGGCAGCCAATATTTGCTCGGCGGTACCAGAGAAATCAAAATCAGGCGAAATGGGCTTGCCTTGTGTAAAAGCCACATAGTTACGGCAATGACGGAATAATGCGAGCTGAAGCCCTGCGGCGGAGTCGTAATGGGTAAGCGCCAAAGTGGTCACGGGGAGGTGTTTAATTGACCGACGGAATAACGCGGCAGTGCGCTTTCCGGGCATAAGGTGCTCAATGGCATAAAACAAATCTAAACTGATAAGCTGATTACGCAAAGCAACTCTTCTCTCTCTGATTCAACCACATCATCCTGCCTGAAATGGCGTGTCGAGTATACAGCACTGTGGACTGAAATGAAGAAATAAACCTCAATCACTCAAGCCCATAACGTGCTTTTAGTTCAGTAATCTTGGCTTGGTTATCGGCTAAAAATTGGTTAAATTCTTTAATCAGTTTTGGATAGTGAATTGTTGAAAGGTGACGAGTTCCTTTCACATGTGGGAGGGTATCATCAAACTTTACCGAGCCTTTTTTGAGGCCCATTTGGTCAAGATAAAACTGTGCGACGTCAATATTGGCGTAGCCGCCATCAACGCGACCACTGATTACCTTCATTAACAGCGAATCATATTGATAGCTTTCATCGACACGTATTTTTCCGGCGCTGATACGTGATTGATAAGGGTGGGGAGTGAATCCGGCTACCACACCGAGAAAACGGAATTCATCCAAAGGCCGGCCATAGTGTTGGTCAATAACCATGACGCCATCCGTGTAGCTCACCACAGGATCACTGTATGTCACACTGACCTTTTTTTTAATGTCTGGGCTCCAATCTGGACTGTCTGGATATTTCAGATCGACAGCGCCCTCGACAAAGCGGCGGTAAAGGCGTCTTAGGGGAAGCGCTTTGTAGACGAAACGGTAGTGGTATTCATTGGCAAACATATCCAACAGCTCTCGGTTAAAGCCAGAATAGTTACGGTTAGAGTAGGCTGAATACGGGTAATACTGTGAAAAACTCTGTACGCCAACCACATACGTGGTCTTAGCGCTCACCGGCCATGCAACCGCTAGTGTTAACAGCAACGCCCACACTCTTTTCATCACTTACTTAACCTCTTATCAGTTCTGCCTCTATTCATTGTAGCCATTGCGTTTGAACCTGTCTTTGAGCCTTGTTCTGTTATTTTACAACATCCACTTTCATCCTCTTTTTTCTTCCGACGCTTCTGTGTTGAGAAATCATTCGGTTATCGGTCACATTTTGCCCGAAAAAATTTGAATGAACATTCGGTATGTTTTATTTTTTCATCTGGACTTTCACTTTTGATCAAAAAACGATGAACAAAAACGAAACTGCGTCGCGTGCTATGCGCCAACACATTCTTTCGACAACGCTAGAAATCGTTGGAAATGAGGGGCTTGCTGCATTAACGGCAACAAAATTAGGGAAGAAAGCCGGAATCAGCAAAGGGGCGCTGTATCATCATTTTGACAACCTTGATGCCGTCAAATATGCAGCGGTTGATGAATTAATCTCTATGTTTCTTGCTGTGGCCGAGCCTGCAAATTTTGATGATTTTGAGAGTTATCTCGAAGTGACAGGGGATACCTTGTACCTCACCATGCAATGTGAGCCTTATGCGATGAAAGCGATGTATAGCTTTACAACCCAAGCCTTATTTGATGAACAGTTTAGGGTGGCTATTCAGCGCTTTTCTCAACATGGTTTAACGGAATACACGCGTGCGATTGAGTATTTTTATCAGGGGAAGATTCCGCAGCATCAGATTGATACGGCAATTCGTGTCGTGGATGCCTTTTTCCTTGGTGCGGGTTTGCAAAGTTATGTACTGCAGGGGGATGATAGATTTCGTCAAAACTGGGCGTTATTTTCGCAAATGCTACTCACGCAACTGGGTGAGCGATAAGGCGCCATGATGACATGGCGCTTAGTTATTGTGCTTAGATTAGCTCTGCGTTGTGGTAGACATTTTGGACGTCGTCGCAGTCGTTAAGCATATCGAGGAACTTTTCAAAACGTTCAACATCCTCGCCGCTGACCTGAGTGTCGATTTGAGGCACAAAGGTGATCTCTTCAAGATCAATCGGCGTGTCGCCAAGATAGTCACTTAGCGCATTTTTCACTTTGAAAAACTCTGTGTGAGGGGCAAAAATTGTAATGATACCCTCGTCTGCTTCGATGTCTGACACATCCACATCAGCCATGACCAAGGCTTCAAGCGTGCCTTCCTCATCATCTCCTTTAAACTGGAAAACAGCTTGGTGCTCAAACATATGAGACACCGCACCGGGCGTGCCAATTTTCGCATCGTTTTTCACAAAGCACTGGCGTACGTCCATATAAGTACGGCTGTTATTATCCGTTAAGCAATCAACAATCACCGCGCAGCTGCCAGGCCCAAAGCCTTCATAACGCGCCACTTCATAGTTTTCACCACCTGTGCCATTGGCTTTATCAAGCGCTTTGTCGATCACATGACCTGGAACCTGATCTTTTTTCGCTTTCTCAATCAAACGACGCAGTGATAGATTGCTCTCAGGATCCGAGCCGCCATTTTTAGCACATACGTAAATCTCTTTACCGTACTTTGAATAAACCTTAATTTTCGCGCCCTGGGTTTTCGCCATTGACGCTTTACGAACTTCAAAACTTCGTCCCATTCGGAATCTCTCTTAATAACGCTTACGCAGAAACGGGTTGATTCTACCAAGAGAGTGATCCTTTACACCAGTAAATGCACTGACCTTGAACAAAGTCAGTGCGATTAGTACTCAGAGCACGTTATGCCGCTCAATTAAGCTTGTTTGCACTGAAATTTTTGCGTGTGACCTTTTAATGTATGAGACAGCTCGCTGAGGTTGTGTGTGGCTTGAGTGATTTGGTCCATGGCTTGACGGTTTTCACCGGTCATGGTGTTAATTTCTTCTAAGTTCTGATTGATTTCAGTTGCCACGAGAGACTGCTCTTCTGAGGCACTGGCCATTTGCATCGCCATGTCTGCAATTTCGTCCACCGCGTTCACCGCTTGTTTGAGCGATGATAAGCTTGCTTCTGCACGTTCCGACACATAGTTGGCGGTCGTCGCACTCTCTGAGATAGCCTGCGTCGTGGTGTTGGAATTGTGCTGAAGGTTTTCAATTAGCTGTGTGATTTCGCTTGTGGCTTGTTGCGTGCTTTGCGACAGCGTTCGCACCTCGTCGGCGACGACGGCAAAGCCGCGACCTTGCTCACCCGCGCGTGCCGCTTCGATGGCAGCGTTCAATGCTAACAGGTTGGTTTGATCAGCAATTTGGCCAATAGTTTGCAATATGCTGGAGATATCCTCAGCACTTTGCCCGAGCGCATCCGTTTTTTCTTTGGCGTGATTGAGACGCGTGACAAGATCTTGCAGCGCATCGACAGACTCGGTCACTTGTTGGTCTCCGCTATGGATAAGTGAACGCGCCTTTTCGGTGGCATCGGCTGTCGAGGCGGAGCTGGAGGAAATTTGATTGGCAGTGGCCGTCATTTCTTCCATTGCCGCCGCCACTTGTTCTGTTCGTGCGTTTTGGGCTTCAAAGTTAGTGAGTGTTTGCACGCTCGAGGAGGATAATTGCTCTGCCGCTGCTGCTTGTTGGTTAGTGGCGCCAATAATATCGCACACCATGGTGGTGAGGTTTGTTGCCATCGCACGCATGGAGCGATAGATCCCCGTTGCGTTGGGGCTAGCGTCAAAGCTTACTCTTAGATCGCCGTCGGCAATCGTTTGTACTATCTTGGCCATCTCAGCCGGTTCGCCACCTATCGGGCGGGTAACCGAACGTGTTAACAGAATGGCAGTGACTGCGATCATGGCCACCGCAATTACCAACACGGTGACGATGAGTCCTTGTAGTTCGTTGAGTGCTGCAAACGCCTCTTTGACGTCCATTTCCGCAATGATTGCCCAGCTGAGTCCACTGACGGTTAGCGGTGCGTAGGCAGAGAGCACGGGGTTACCGTTGTAATCGTTAATGACATCAATGCCTGTTTCGCCTTGCATCGCACGCTCAACGGCAAGCGTCTCAACGCGACCTTGTGCGGGGTGCATAAATGAGGCGAAGACCGATCGATGCTCGGCATCTAAGAAGGAGTCTGATCGCATCAAGTTATCAGGGCCAACGAGATAGGTTTCGCCTGTGTTTCCCAGTCCATCTCGCTCTGCCATAATGGCACTGAGCTTATCTATCGGGAATTGATAGGCGAGCACGCCAATCACGCTACCGTTGTGATAAATCGGCGATGCCATAAACCCTGCCGGCGCGTTGTTCGAGGCTGTGTAGGGCGAAAAGTCAATAATCACGGTATCGCCATCCGCTAAGGTTTTCGCTTGACGGAAAGCGTCGGCCAGGCCAGAGGTATTAAACAGACCTGTTGTTAGCGACGTGCCGAAATCAAGTTCTTTGGAGGCGGAGTAAAGGATGTGTCCTTGGCTTGCTTCGATCATAAAGATGTCGTAATAGCCAAACTTTTCCTGAACATCACGTAGATAGGGATGGATGGCTTGGTGAGCTTGATCGTACTGAGGCAATTGGCCACTGGTTTGGTATGCGCCTTTTTCTCCCATGGGATAAGGGTTGTCGACTAAGTAGGCTTGTTGTAGCGCCACTACTTGTGGCGTTAGGTTGTTCACCAAATCTCTCGCCTTGGGGAGTGATTCTGTGCTGATCTCATCAAGTGGGTCAATGAGGTGACGCTGATAATAGCTGGTCAGTTGTGAACGTGTTTGGGCGGTACGAGAAGGAAGTGTGTCCATGGCATCAATCATGCTGGCCATGGCGTTGGACACGGAAGGGGTTTCCGCGGTGGTAATTATCTGCCCTTCAGCGGTTTGGAAATAGCGTGTGACCGCTGATTTTTTTACCTCTCTCAACGCTTCAAGCTGACTAAACGTTTGATGCTCGAGTGACGACGAGGCGGTATGAAGAGAAAGCAAGCTAATGATTAACGCGGGGAGGCAACCCACACCCAGTAAGCTGACTAGCATTTTATATTTGAGCTTCATGATCTCACCTCAACGCCACATTGGCTAAAAAACAAGCAGTCTGTTGAGTAAGGATAGAAGCTTTTGGCAAGAGTGCATGGAAATCTAGTCTTTTTGTCTCCTGCTTACGAATAAAAGCCCCGCATTCGGCAGGGCTGTATTAAGGCTACTCTTGGCTTAAATGGCTGGCATAGAGCTTGGGCCTGCGGTGTTTCAAATTCGTTACCGAACCTCGTTCATGCAGCATTTTGAGCTTGTCTAAATCGACATCTGCAAAAATCATCATCTCGGTATTGGCATTGGCTTCCGCGAGTGTCGCATCGTGCGGAAAATAGACATCCGAGGGTGAAAATACCGCAGACTCAGCGTACTGGATGTCCACATTATCTACCCGAGGAAGGTTGCCCACGCTGCCGCCGATCGCGACATAACACTCGTTTTCAATCGCTCGTGCTTGGGCACAAAGGCGCACGCGTAAATAACCGTTCTTGGTATCGGTCCAAAAGGGCACGAATAGGATCTGTACACCTTGTTCAGCAAGAATACGCCCCAACTCAGGAAACTCGGCGTCATAGCAGGTGAGAATACCAACTCGGCCCGCGTCGGTTTCAATGACTTTGACCGTATCCCCGCCATCGATCACCCAGTCACGTTGCTCGTGCGGCGTAATATGGATTTTGTATTGCTCATCAATGCTACCGTCGCGGTGCATTAAATAGGAGACGTTATACAGTTTGCTATTTTCCAACACGGGCATACTGCCAGCGATAATATTGATGTTGTAGGTGACGGCCAATTGCGAAAAACGTTGCTTAATCGCCTGGGTAAATTCACTGAGAAAGCGAATTGCCTCGACGGAGCGCTTATCAGGTGCAAGCCCCATCAATGGTGCACAGAAGAACTCGGGAAAGAGCGCGAAATCTGACTGGTAGTTGGCTAAGGATGAGACAAAGAATTCGGCCTGATTCAAAAGATCATCCACTGAGAGCACATGACGCATCTGCCATTGCACGACCCCGAGGCGGACGATGGTTTTTTCAATATCATGCACGGAGGAGGCATCTTCTTCATAGAAGAAGTTATCCCACTCCAACAGTGTGGCATAGCCCGCCGACTTATCGTCTTCGGGCAAATAGCGATTCATCAAACGCTTAACATCAAAGTCATTAGATAGCTGGAAAGAAAGGATCGGGTCGTGAATCTCTTTTCTTCTGACTTTATTAATATAATCCGTCACCGAAACATCATTGTGTTTGTGATAACCAGGTATACGGCCGCCGGCGAGGATCGCTTTTAGGTTCAGCGCCTGACACAGATCTTTTCTCGCTTCGTAAAGTCGACGGCCAAGGCGATGGCCACGATAATCCGGGTGTACAAACACGTCGAGGCCATACAGTGCATCCCCTTTTGCGTCGTGGAATACCACACCGTCATCCGTGATAATGTCGGCATAGGTATGCGGCAGTGAAAAGCGGTTGTAGGATACTTTTAGCGTTAACGCGGCGGCGACGATTTTTCCATTATCTTCAATGCATATCTGGCCATCCGGGAAAGCGGTGACCAGTTGCATGATCGTGCTCTTAGGCCAAGCACCGCCGACATCCGGGAAGACGAGATCCATCAACTCTGCTAAGGGTTGATAGTCGCTGACTTCAATGACACGCAGATTCAGTAGCGTGGCGGTGTTCTCATCCATTACACGTTCTCCTATTACGGGCTGAACGCCTATTATGACAAAGATTGACGCTCGAGATAACGTTTAGGCAGAGAAGGATTATCAGTTTCTTGGCTGATGGGCGATTGGTTGGATGTTGGTGACACACTGGAGGGCGCATCACGATGTTCAGTTAACGCAAATTCTACACGGTTTCGCCCGCGGGCCTTGGCTTCATATAAAGCCGTATCTGCGCACTCAAATAACTGGTTCATCGCAACATATTGCATTTGGCGCTTGATGCCGACGCCGATACTCACCGTAAACTGGATGTGATGGCCATGTTCGGTCGTCACCTGGCATGCCTCGATTTGTCGTTTCAGCTGTAGCGCTATTTCTTGTACGCGACGCACAGACTGGCCACTGAGTAGCAAAATAAATTCTTCACCTCCCGTTCTGGCGCAAAACGCCCCTTCTTGTTGGGTGATCCGTTCTAAGTGTTGGCTGAAAGCGACCAATACCTGATCGCCAGCAAGGTGACCATATACATCATTAATACTTTTGAAGTTATCCAAATCAGCAAGGATAAGGGCATTCGGCTGGTTAGAAAGGAGACACTGTGCGGATTGCGTCATAAAGGCGCGTCGATTCGGAAGCTGTGTCAGAGTGTCACGGAGCGCAAGTTGACAAAGTGTGTACTCCAGTCGCTCAAAACAAAGGTAAATGAAGGTCATAAACTTGACGAACTCGGCCATTAAGATCAAGTAATACACGGCGATATAACGTTGAGATAGGCCGGTGTTTTCCATCGGTGTGTCAAAGGCGAAGTAGGCACGAAGTCCATAAAGTATCAGTAAGAGGAAGAGCACGGACGCATAGAGAGTAAAACCTATCCGCTTTCTCTCTGGGCTCTCAACAATGAGTTTTAAAACCGCAAGGTGCATTGCCACGTAAAACGCACAGTACCAAGTAATACGGAGCGCAAGCGGAATATGATTGGCAAGAATCAGTGTATAAACCCCTACACCCAAGAGTGCTGCCAGCGAAGCCGTCCGCCACGACGAGGACCTGCCCACGAAGGATTGCGTGCCTAACCACACCAGAATATGAGAGCAGATCGCGGCTGTGGTGCCAATCCAGACGAGCCCCGACGTTTCGGTGACATTGCCAATGTTATACACCGACGTGCCCGTTGAGATCAGCAGACAAGCCAGTCCCCAAAGCTTGATATCTTTGTGCTGATTAAACTGCCACCCAATCAACAAAACGCCAATGGTGAGTAGCCAGAACACACTGATGTAAGCCAGAGTCAGTGTGGGAAGGTGAAGATTAAACACGTGACCGAATCCATCCGATAAAGGCAAGGGCGTTAGACGCCACCAACGAACCAAAGTCAGTTATACGACTGACAGCGGTATAATATATCAGACAACTGTCTGACTTTTTATCGCTCAACGTCTGGTTCGTCGGTTTTTTACCCAGCTAAGTGGATGGATTACAACGACTGTTGGGTAAAAAGCCAGACCGCGAGTGCCGCAAAAACCAATGCCATGATTTTATGCTGATACATTTGGACACGGGTATTGGTGAGCATTGCACTGCCAAGCTTGCCGACTATTGCCACTAAAAGCAGGTTAAACGCGAGCCCTAATAGGTTGAGGAGGAGACCAAGCGTTAGTAATTGCGTGCTGGACGAGGCTTGAATTTGATGCGAGATAAACTGCGGTAAAAACAACACAAAAAACAGTAACGCCTTTGGGTTCAATAAGTTGGTCATAACCGCGCGTTTATAGAGGTATTTGCCCATGCCTTGATGATGAGCGAGCTCGGCGCTGTCTGTTGGACGGGCGCGCCACGTATCGACACTCATTTTGAGTAAATACGCTGCCCCCACGTATTGCAGAATGGTTAAGGCCGTTGGCGACATCGCAATCATGGCCGATACGCCGGTTGCGGCTAACACGGTAAGGATCAATCCTGACGTTGCATTACCCAAGCTTGCGGCCATACCAACCCGTCTGCCATAGCTGAGACTTGCGCTCACGATTAGCAACATATCCGGTCCGGGCACCAGCAAAAGTGCGACAACCGCGGTTAAATAAACGGGGAGCATATTGGGGTCGATCATAAAGGCACTACAGCTATCAAGATAAAGTGCGGAATTTTACCTTTTAGTTAGACTTTATCAACATTGATAAGTGATTAAGTTGGTTTTTAATCGCAAGGAGGGGGTTTAGGCTAGCTTATAAAACTAAAAAACCCCCTTAGGTAAGGGGGTATGGTTTTTCGCTTGTCATATGCACCAGGGTCTTAAGCGGCCCGAATGGTTGGCTTAGGCGTAGGCTCTTCGATAAAACAAGCGTGTAGGGCGCAGATCGACGCGTGGTAGAACTTATCAAGTACTACGTATTGCACGTCCACATCGCGCATCGATGAGTGAGCTGCTTTAGGGTTTATTTCTGCGTCAAGCAACGCCAGCATACCCTTGCTCATGGTTTGGTTTGAGTCGATACGACTACCAATGACAGAAATCAGTGCGACCATTTCACCCGTAATCTTCGCTTTCGGGTAGAGCTTCTCAACACGATTAATCACCTTATCTTGACTGGCTGTCTTGCCGTCTAAGTAGTAGGTAATTGAGTTGGCATTCATCTCTTTACTGATGAGCTGCACGTTCTCTTCGCGAATGATTTCCATCACGTCATAGCTGACCTGATCAACATGCCCAACCATTGATTGGTCAAAGATGTGGAGAGCTAGCACCTTATCTCGACCGGCGATGATCTCGATCTCTTTGTCTTTTGGACGATATTTGTGAGAGATCACCGTACCCGCGTGCTCAGGCTCGAAGGTGTTTTTCACGACCAATTCGATACCCACTGCGCGCATACCAGAGGCTGCATTCGGGTGGATGGCTTCCATCCCTAAGTTGGCAAGCTGGTCAGCCACATCGTAGTTACTGAGGCCCATTGGCTGTACACGCTCTGGACCTACAATGCGAGGGTCGGCACTGCTTAGGTGATATTCTTTGTGGATCACCGCGCTACTTGCTTTGGTTAACACGGCAATCCGGCTGAATGTCATTTCACTGTAACCGCGGTCATAGGTCTTCATCAGACCTTCATCACAATAGACGTAGCCGGTAACGATGGGCAGCTCAGTACTGAAGTCAATGTCTTCCATAGCATTGGCGATCACCGTGTTGAGGTCGCCTTTGCCTTCATCGGGGTTATCCCAACCAGAGAGGTCAACAAATCGTGAGTTAATTCCCACACTTTCGAGCAGTAGCGTTGAGTTGTGCGCACTGTGCGCCTCGCCGATAGAGGAGAGGAACTCACGAATTTGTGGTAGATAGCTTTCCAGAGAAAACTGCCCATAGTTACAGGTTTCGAGTATACCTTCGATACAGCTATGTGCTTTTTCCATGCGTTGGCGGATAAAGTTATCAGCACGCTCACGGTATACAGGATCGGGGAACATATTGCTGTTAATGAGCAGCATACGTTGCTCTAACTCGTCCATCGCATCACGCCATTTAGGGTTATTTGCCGCGAGAAGGCGATAAATGCCGGGCTTACCCGAACGCTTACACTCCAGCAATGCATCCGTGATGCCAGCGTAAGCAGAAACGACAAAAATGCGGTTGTACGGGTTTGACGGGTACAAAAAGATATTATCCATGACAGCGTCGTAGGCTGACATCGACGTACCGCCGATCTTTTCAACGGTATGATTCATGTGAGCTCCTTGTGGGCTTTTATGAATTAGGGAGTCGATTGGGTTTACAGGGGCAGCATCCGGCTGCCCCATGACGGTTAATCGACTAATGGATAAACACCGTTCTCATCGTGCGTTTCCTGCCCAGTAATAGGTGGGTTGAACACACAGGCCATGACCATATCAACACCTTTGTTAGCACGAAGCTGGTGTTCGTCATGTTTGTCTAGGATATACAGTGTGCCAGGCTTAATAGGATAAACCTTGCCGTCATCCGTGGTTTCAATTTCACCTTCACCCGACATGCAATACACAGACTCTAAGTGGTTCTGGTAGTGAATGTGCGTGTCAGTGTTGGCATAGATGGTGGTAATATGGAAAGAAAATCCCATATTATCATCGCGTAGCAGCATGCGTACGCTCTCCCAGTTTTCAGCCACCACACGGCGTTCAGTTTTCTGGCATTCTTCTAATGTACGAACAATCATGTTTATTCCTTCAACGTCTCTTCGTTAAGCGGGGATCGCCGTCTTCGCGATTACGATGCTTTCTTGAGCTTCTGTTTTTTATACTGCTCAACAGACTTAACGAAGATCTGCAGGCCTTTTTCCATCTCTGCTTCACTGACTGTCAGTGGCGAGAAGAATTTGATGACTTCATCATCTGGACCCGCGGTCTCGATAATCATGCCATTGTCAAAACACAGGCTGGAGATCTCATCTGAAATATCACCATTTTGGCACGCAATGCCTTGCATCAAACCGCGGCCTTTGATGGTCTCAAAAAGATCACCGTGCTTGTTAAGCATCTCTTGCAACACTTTGTTCAATTGATCGGCACGTTCTTGAATATGCGTTTGGAATTGATCATCACGCCAGTATGTGTCAATCGCTTCCGCGGCAGTCACAAACGCGTGGTTGTTACCACGGAATGTACCGTTGTGCTCACCCGGAGCCCATTGATCCAGCTCAGGTTTTAGTAGGACCACAGCCATTGGCAGGCCATAACCACCAATTGATTTGGACAGCGTCACAATATCGGGCTTAATGCCTGATGGTTCAAAGCTGAAGAACGTACCCGTACGGCCACAACCAGCCTGGATGTCATCTACGATCATCAAGATATCGTGTGCCTTACAAATGTCTTGCAGGCGCTGCAACCACTCATTAGAGGCTGCGTTTAGGCCACCTTCGCCTTGGACGACTTCAAGAAGCACGGCAGCAGGTTTATCACCGCCTGTTAGACCACTTGATGCGTCATTAAGCATGGTTTCGAACAAAGTTAAACCATCAACGTCTGCATAGCCATCATACGGAAGACGTGTCACAGCGTTGTTGACAGGGATGCCGCCACCACCGCGGTGATGATGATTACCCGTCACTGCCAATGCACCATATGTACAGCCGTGGAAGCCGTTGGTGAAAGACACAATATTTGCGCGGCCTGTTACTTTACGAGCAAGCTTCATTGCCGCTTCAACTGCGTTGGTGCCTGTTGGACCAGTGAATTGGAACTTATAGTCCAACTCACGCGGTGCCAAGATGTGCTCTTTAAATACTTCGAGAAAGCGTGCTTTTGCACCTGTGTACATATCCAGGCCGTGTGTAATGCCATCTTTCTCGATGTACTCGATCAGTGCTTTTTTCAACGTTGGGTTGTTATGCCCGTAGTTGAGCGAGCCGGCGCCAGCAAGAAAATCGAGGTAGCGCTTGCCGTCTACGCCCGTGATCCAGCAACCCTTAGCGCTTTCAAACACAACGGGGAAGTTGTTGGCGTAACATTGAACATTTGACTCCTGCGATTTAAAGATATCCATAACTCATCCTGTTATTTTTTGAGTGGAATTCGGAAAAGGTATTCGGTGTCATGTTCACCGTTGAAATGCTCCTGTTCGTCGAGGAACACGGAGCGCTGACCACCTGTACCGTAGAGGCGGTCTACCTTTTTAAACAGCGCCCAAGATCCGGCGTTGTCTTCTGTGATTGTGGTTTCAATGAAGCGAATATTGCTTGAGACTTTACGTGCCATCAGCGCTTCGATCATCGAGAGGGCAAGCCCTTCACCACGTGCTTTGGGTGACACTGCAACTTGCCAGACAAAAAAGGTGTCTGGCTGCTCAGGGCGAATGTAGCCCGAGATAAAGCCTTGTACATCACCCTCTCGCTCTGCAACGACACAGGTCTCTTTAAAGTGTGTCGCCTGTAGGAAGTTGCAATAAGCGGAGTTCACATCCAACGGTGGGCACTGCGTGATTAATCGATAGATGTTGCCGCCATCCTTGATGGCTGGCTTACGAAACACAAACTTCGTGTTGGTCTGGGTCTGTTTACGGTCACGTACCTTGGATTCAAGTACTGCCGTGTCTGTCGTTTTTGATCGCCACATAATTGTTTTGTGCTCTAACGAATTCGTTTTATATAATAGGCGATGAATTTGGTTTATCAACCCCAGATTTTACTGTTGGACTTGTCATCTATAATTAAGTTTATGAAATATATGAATTTATTTATTGTTAAATTTTTTGTGAAAGTAAGTGTTTTGAGGAGTAACATTTACTGGCCTAAAGGTGTGGGCAGGTTCCCACATCGAGGGGATGGGCGGAAGGTATGCCTGACGGCCCTAGAAAGGCCGTCTTGGAAGACAATGTAGGTACACTCTCACGTATTAAGGACCTTGCAGTAAAAAATCGCGATACTGAGTATCTTCACGAACGACATGGTGAATCCACCAATAACGCAAAAACTTAAAGAATTCAGAGCGGTATAGCTCTGGGTCGGCTTGGCACTGTAGCAGCACATATTGCGCTTGCCGGGCGAGGCGTTGATGAATCGCAGCATGCTCTTTGTATTTGGGGTAGGCGCGTGCTTCGAGAATATCTTCCTCTAGCTGAAAGTGAGTGTCGATATAGTCACGAAAGCGTTGCGCGAGGGCCTCAAAATCCGTCTTAGTCTCGTCCTCATGGTGATAGGCAATGGCCTCATACGTATCGTTGATGATAGAGAGCAGTTGCTTGTTACTCTCATCCAATGATGGATCCCCCACTGTATACTTTTCTTGCCATCGAATGAATTTTCGATCTTTCGACTCTCCCTTGGGTGAGGGCATGGATGGCTCTTTTGACGTCAGGCCAGGTTGCGCTTCGCCTTGTGGCTCGTTGATGCCTTCTATTTTCTGCTGCTCTTCTTCGGTAAAGACGATGGCCCCGTTATGCTCAAAATCCGTTGATTTGGCGGGGTCTGACTGATACATCTCAAAGTAAAATTTGGGGGGCTTTTTAGCTTTGGTCTGTTTAGAGAGCTGCTTGACACGGTTTTCTAGATCTTGTTTTTTCACCGGTTTAACCATAAAAGCATCGACGTCATAGCGAATGCACTCGCTGATCACTGCCTGAGATGCGTTAGCGGTTAAAATGATAATGGGCGTGTCATGACGCAAATGATAGCGGCCGCTTCGCATGAGGCGTAACATTTCCAACCCGTCAATGGGATCCATTTGTAAGTCGGTAATGATCAGATTGGGCTCTTCATGGTACGCCTTTGATATCGCTTCGGCACCATCTGCGGCCGTGATCACCGACTTAATACCAAGTGCTTGGGCCATCAATCCAATGGTGTCACGAATCATTTCATGATCGTCAACAATTAAACACGGAGATAGCATACGTCCTCCTGACAATGTCTATGTTTTCAGCCTAGTGGATGGTGGCAAGAGCGTCTATAGCGAGTGTGAAAGGAATGCGACCTTGATGAGGTTTCGTTTAAAAAATGATGGGGTAGACTAAAGCACAAATGATAGCGACAAAAAAGGCGCCCAACTGGGCGCCTTTCTCTTAAATTTGGTTTGGCTTACAGACGAACGACGTTCGCAGCCTGTGGGCCTTTCTGACCTTGCTCGATATCGAACTCAACCTGTTGGCCTTCTGCTAGTGTGCGGAAGCCTTCACCAACGATAGCACGGAAGTGAACGAATACGTCTGGACCGTTCTCTTGCTGGATAAAACCGAAACCTTTCTCTTCGTTAAACCACTTAACGGAACCATTAGCTTTGGACATGGTGTCTCCTGAATATATTAACTAGGTGTTGCAGTGACGCGAGTGCCGTTAATCGACTCTATGGGCAAATGTAGCGAATATCTTCAGGACAACTAACTTTCCAGCCTAGCGGTAGGGTGTTTCGATGTATCTATATTCAATTGCTGCATAAATTTCCGATTATCGAAGCTGCCAAGCAGCTTCAACAGGACCACGCGTTATTTGCGCGTCAGTTTACTATTGGTTGCAACATGGTGTGTCTACGACCAATAGTTCGTCAACCAACACGGTTGAACACTATCGAGAATACACCCAAAAGAGTGTGAGGTAAATCTATTTTGCGGATGAAAGAGGCAACTTTGTGTGAGCTTGTTGTGAAAATGAGAGCATGGCCTGATAACTGTGTTGTATCGACGCAAAGAGCCTCATAGAAAAGCGATCTAGATTGCGAGGGGTGTCAAATTAACCGTTGGATGATGTCTTTTTATGCTGACAATAACGTATCATAAAACGCGATGAGTAACGCCGTAAACACTTGTGTGCGCGCGTTTGTGTTTGTTTATGCGAGTCATGATTGTGACCCGCAGTGATAGGGCTTCTCCATGGATACGATTTTTTTAGAAACGTCGAGTTTTATTGGCGTCTGGGTAGTGCTGGCGGTCTTAGTGATCGTGGTACTACGCGGTGCGATTAAGTTTGTGCCACAAAACACGGCTTATGTTGTAGAGCGATTTGGTAAGTATTACAAGACGATGGAAGCGGGTCTCAATTTCATCGTGCCATTTATCGATCGTATTGGTTATACCAGAACATTAAAAGAACAAGCATATGATGTACCCAGTCAATCCGCGATCACGCGAGATAACATTTCGCTCGTTGTTGACGGTGTCTTGTACATCAAGGTATTGGATCCGTATAAAGCGTGCTATGGCGTCGATGATTATGTGTACTCCGTGACTCAGCTTGCGCAAACTACCATGCGTAGTGAAGTGGGTAAAATGGAGCTGGATAAAACGTTTGAAGAGCGCGAAAGCTTAAACACCGCGATTGTCTCTGCCATCAATGAGGCCGCTCAGCCATGGGGCGTTCAGGTGCTGCGTTACGAAATCAAGGATATCGATCCACCTCGCTCTGTTCTCGATGCCATGGAACGTCAAATGAAGGCTGAACGAGAGAAGCGTGCGGTTATTCTTGAGTCAGAAGGGGCGCGTCAGTCGGATATCAACGTTGCTGAAGGTCAAAAGCAGGCCCGAGTCTTAGCGGCGGAAGCAGAGAAATCTGAGCAAATCTTGCAAGCGGAAGGTGAGGCGCAAGCCATTATCGCGGTTGCCGAGGCGCAAGCCGAAGCACTTGAAATCGTAGGGACACGAGCAATAACAGAGGAAGGCCAAAAAGCCATCCAGTTGGAGCTCGCAGAAAAAGCGATCAAGGCGAAACAGGCCATTGCCAAAGAGTCCTCAGTCGTACTGTTACCTGATTCTGGAACGGGTGCAGCGAATGTGGTTGCAGAAGCGATGACAATTATTGATACACTCAATAAGAGCAAAGCGTAAAACAGGATGTTTAGTGTGAGTATCTACCTCGCAGAATTAACCGTGATTGTGGGCTTGTTACTGTTAGCCGTCGAAGTGTGGCTGCTTGGCTTATCGACCATTGTTTTATTAGCAACCGGTGTTGCTGCCATTTTGGTGGGACTGTTGGCGATGGTCGGTGTTGTACCAGAAACCGTTACGGCGTTATTTAGCAGTACTGGGATCGGTGCAGGCTTGTTAACTGCCATGCTGTGGCGCCCACTTAAACAGCTACAACGCGGCGGACGACGTCCGGATAATCGTCATAGTGATTTTATCGGGTTGATATTGACGCTCAGTGAGCCGTTGAGCCGAGAGCAGCCTTCGACGATTAAATACTCAGGTGTCACTTGGCAACTGCGACTCAGCTCGGCCGCCGGTGATTGTACATTGCTGGCTGGCGAACAGGTCAAGGTCGTGGGTGTTGATGTTGGACGATTTACGGTCGAGCCCATATTGTCGGAGTAAGAGACACTTTCTGTATCTCGTCATGACAAATAGACGTTGATGACATAAAAATAAAAAGCTCGGTCGCAATGCCGAGCTTTTTTATTGCGTATCAGCCTGTGATTTAGGCTTTTTTTAGTTGCTTTTTGAGCTTCTTCAGCTTGCTTTCCTGTTTTGCAACTTTCGCTTTTGCTTTCTTAATCGATTTTTTCAAATCTTTTTTTGACGCTTTTGCCATGGTTTCTCTCCTTATTGATGATTTGCCGAAGCGTTTGCCACTGCAATACAGCTTCAATGCTGTGGACGGGGCCGGCATGTCCACCCCAAGTGTGATCACGATGATTTATTCGTTTCGTGGTCTTTTAAAAACTGTTTGATAAATCGGCGTATTTCCCGTGCTGCGGACGTATCCAGTTCGTCACAGGCCTCTAAGAATGCATCCCGTTGCTCACTATTGATTCTTATCAGTAACTGGCTGTCTTTCTTTGTTTTTTCTTTTTTTGCCATGCCAATGTGCCTATCTTTTAGATATACAATGTATATACGTTTTTATGGTAGTGCTAGGAGAGAATGGTGAAATTGTGATCTACTTAGTACTGTAAACAATAGTCAACACGGGTATCAATAGGCTGAACGAGTTAGTGCTGAGCGCTATGACATATAGCCAAATCAATGTCATAAAATTTTATTTGGCCATCTAAATGTCTTTACTGCCTTTATGTAAATCCGTAGGCTATTAGTCAGTCAATCTAGGATGAGTGAAGTGAACGATGGAAAAGAAACACAGTCGTACGCAGCTAATACATGCCGGACGCCGTAAAGCCTATACCCTTGGTGGGGTCAACCCAGTCGTACAGCGCGCCTCTTCAATTGTTTTTGATACATTAGCCGAGAAAAAGCACGCGATTGCCAACCGTCACCAGCAAACCTTGTTCTATGGCAGACGCGGAGCCACTACCCATTTTGCGCTTCAAGATGCCATGACCGAGCTTGAGCAAGGAACGGGGTGTGCACTCTTTCCCTGTGGTGCGGCAGCCATTGCAAACAGTATTCTCGCGTTTGTAAAAACAGGTGACCACATTTTGGTCTCAGGATCGGTGTATGAGCCAACTCAAGATTTTTGTCAGAAAATTCTCGCCGATATGCAGGTGTCGACCGAGTACTTTGATCCTCTCGAGGGTGCGGAGATTGGTCAACGTATTACGTCAAATACACGCGTTGTGTTTCTAGAGTCACCAGGTTCTTACACCATGGAAGTGCACGATACGCCGGCAATCGTTCAAGCGGTAAGAGAAAGAGCGCCAGATGCGATTATCATGATGGATAACACGTGGGCAGCAGGTCGCTTGTATCAACCGTTAACGCAAGGCGTGGATATTTCGATCCAATCTGGGACCAAGTATATTATTGGTCATTCGGATAATATGCTAGGTACCGCTGTTGCCAATGCGCGCTGCTGGCCGACCTTGCGCGAGCGCGCCTATTTAATGGGACAAACGGTCGATCCTGATACCGCTTACCAAGCCGCTCGCGGATTGAGAACCTTGGATGTACGCCTTGCCCAGCATCAGGATAATGCGTTACAGGTAGCCAATTGGCTGAATGAGCAAACCGAAGTAGCCAGCGTGCTCCATCCTGCATTTGCAGATTGTCCTGGGCACCGCTATTTCGCGCGAGATTTTACAGGCAGCAATGGGCTCTTTTCGTTTGTGTTTGATCAGCGTTTGTCTGATGCGCAATTGGATGCTTTCTGTGATCATTTGCAGCATTTCAGTATGGCTTACTCATGGGGCGGCTTTGAGTCGTTGTTGTTGGCCAATCAGCCAGAGCAACTCAATCGCATCCGGCCTGTGGGTAAGGTGGATTTTTCCGGCACACTCGTCAGGCTACATATCGGATTAGAGGACGTTGACGATCTGATTGCCGATCTGGCGGCCGGTTTCGCACGCATTAATAATGTCTAAGCCACATAGCCCCTGTGAAAAAGGGGCGTCCTCGATACGCCGAGAAGCGCCCTTATCACATCAAGCTATTAGGTTTGAAATTGGTCAGTTAATTGCGTCAACGCGCTGGATTGGTGGCTTAACTGACCACTGACATTACTGGTGGTATCGATTGCCTCGGTGAGTGATTGGCTACCTTGTTTGAGCGCGCGACGCTGCTGGGTGAGGTGAGCAATTTCTTTATGCTGAGATCCTAGGGCTGCTTCAACTTCCGCGCTGAGTTGTTCAAGCCCTTGGAAAGTGGTATGCATCTCGCCTAAATAGCCCTGCAGTCGGACACTGGCTTGCTGATTGTCGGCACTGGCTGACTGTGTTTCCTTTAGTAGATTATTGGCGGTATCAACTTGGCCGAGTAAGTCATTGATCCAGTTTCGAATATCGCCAGTTGATTGTGCTGTGCGTTGAGACAAACTTCTCACTTCATCAGCGACGACGGCAAAGCCTCGCCCATGCTCACCAGCGCGTGCCGCTTCAATCGCGGCATTGAGGGCCAGCAAATTAGTTTGCTCTGCAATGCCCTCAATCACATCCATGACGCCGGCAATTTGGTTACTGGTTTGTTTCAAGGTTGCCATGGTACTCGACACGTTTTCCACCACCTTGACGCTATGGGCAATTGAGGCTTCTGTCGCACTCATTTGCGTTTGAATTTCATCATTGTCCTGAGAGACTTTGCCGATGTACTCACGGGTATCATGAATGGCGTTGGCGATTTCTGTGGTTGCGCTTTCCATAACGGTCAGGGATTGCGCGACATCGTTAACGTTTTGCCGTGTTTGCTCGTTAATCGTCGCCACTTGCGTGCTTTGTTGGTCTAAGGTATCTGACTGTTGATCAAGCGCTGATGTCCGCGATTGTATATCGGTGACAAAGTGACTGAACTTATCGAGCAGGTTATTAGATGCCTGAGCGACGGCACTGACTTCATCCTGATACTTATCGAATAAACGCACGGAGAGATCGGAGCGCTTATCGATATCCGTCAGGGACGTGGCAATATGATTCAGGCGCACCACCACGGTTTTTCGTAGCCAAGTCATCAGTACTAAGGCCAGCAATAGTGTGATCCCACAACCGACATAGACGATGTTCGATTGCTGGTGCAAAAAGGTAATAAGCGCGCCGGCAGAGTCTTTCGCGTTATCTTGACGCTCGGTCAGCTTTTCGTTGATGGCCGCTAACATGGGGTCAACGGCAGGGTAGAGGTCAAAGTCCACGAGACGCCCAGCATCGTAAAAGCTTTTACTGTCGACCGTTTTAGCAAGCTTGGTGAGGTATTGGTCGAACTTCTTTTTACCTTCTAGCTGTTCGGTACGCCAGTCCGACAAAGACGGATACTGTGACAACGCTTGCCAGCTCTGTTGATAGCGTTGTTGAAGCTTTTCAAACTCAGGGGTGATCTCGTTCCAGAATAAGACTTGTGCTTTGATTTTTTGCGACAGATTGACGAGGTCGCGGTGATCACGCTCAAGAGCTAAAAGCGCCCATACTTCGGGAAGTTGATGATTTACATATTCGGCTGAGGCATCCGCGGAGCGAGCCGATATCCAAAGTGCGAGACTACCGAGTCCGATGGTCGAGGCGATAAAGAGGGTGAAGGCGATCAATAACCGCTGTCTTACGCTCATGGTACTTCCTGTCAACTGCCTAATCTATATATGCGCCGCAGCTTAAGGAGCCACTGTTTCAGTAGAATGACAGGTGTCTCAGTAATGTGATTTGCGAGTGAAATCACTGTTCATTTTTATGAACATGACGCGGATAGCGTCAGTGACGAGGCTGAAAAATGGTGCAGAAAAGCGCGACAACAAAAAAGCGCCCCGCCTGAGCGGGACGCGTTCACAGTCAGCGAGAGTGCGTTATTGGCTAACTGGCTTTTTTCGTTGAGTCTTTGTCGTCAGGTGCGGCTGCGTGTTTGTGGCCACTTTCACTGAGAATACTGGCCACTGTTTGCCGTGAGAGGTGCCCAATTAGCTCGCCTTGATTATCAAAGACGGGTAGTGGCCATTTTGACTCCAACGTATCTGGGATGACGGTTTCCAATAACGAGTCTTGCTCAATGGCAGGCACGTCTTCGAGAAGACTTGCCTCGATATCACCGCTTGGATCTTTGTCACTGAGGTTTTTTTGACTCAGGGTGCCTTGATAGCCTTCTTCTGTGATGTAATAGCCATAGTTGGCCTTTTGCTGACGCATCTGCTGAATTGCATCGCCAATCGTGTTGGCACTGATACGACAGATTTGTGGCTGCATCACGGTTTCGACCGTTAATGCGCGAGCACGGTTGACGTCTTTCACGAAAGCCTCGACATAGTCATCGGCCGGTTGGAGCAATATATCGACAGGCTCTCCGACTTGTACGAGCTTACCATCACGTAAAATGGCAATACGGTCACCAAGCCTCAATGCCTCGTCCAGATCGTGAGTGATAAAAATGATGGTTTTATGTAATTTTTCCTGTAATTCAATCAGTTGGTCTTGCATCTCACTGCGAATGAGGGGGTCAAGGGCAGAAAATGCTTCGTCCATCAGCAAAATTTCTGCATCCGTGCAGAGGGCGCGTGCAAGGCCGACACGTTGTTGTTGCCCGCCAGATAATTGCGCCGGATATTGATCGGCGTAGCCGTCAAGACCCACAGTCGACAACCATTGTTCCGCTTTTTGATCGCGTTGCGCTTTTCCCTCTCCTTGGATTCGTAAACCAAACCCAACATTTTCTCTCACTGTACGGTGCGGGAGTAGACCAAAACGTTGAAACACCATGGACATCTTATGGCGTCGAAACGCCTGCAACTCTTTTTGCGAGTGCTTCATGATATCGGTGCCTTCGACGCGGATTTCACCCTCGGTGGGATCAATCAAGCGATTGAAATGACGAATTAAGGTCGATTTTCCAGAGCCCGACAGGCCCATGATCACAAAGACCTCACCGCGACGAATGGATAGATTAATATCACTGAGTCCAATGGTATGCCCTGTTTCTTGTAATAAGGCATCTTTACTTTTTCCTGCTTTGACCGCAGGCATTACCTTTTGCGGGTGGTCGCCAAACACTTTATATAGGCCTTGGATCTCAATTAAGGTGTCCTGGACTGGCTTAGTCATGATCGCCTCCTTTGAGATGCTGCTGGGAACGTTTGGCGTAGCTTTGAGACACACGATCGAAAATAATCGCAATCACCACAATGGCGAGACCATTGAGAAGGCCCAAGGTAAAGTATTGGTTAGTAATCGATTTAAGTACAGGCTGTCCAAGGCCCGAAACACCAATCATCGAGGCAATGACCACCATCGCCAGTGCCATCATAATGGTTTGGTTAATGCCTGCCATAATGGTTGGCATTGCTAGGGGGAGCTGGATCTGGAATAAACGCTGAAAACCATTGGCGCCGTAGGCTGTGGCTGCCTCTAACACATCTTTGTCAACTAACCGGATCCCCAGGTTTGTCAAACGAATCACCGGAGGAATCGCATAGATAACCACCGCGATCACCCCGGGGATCTTGCCAATACCCAGCAACATCACCACTGGGATGAGATACACGAAGGCGGGCATGGTTTGCATAATATCCAGTAACGGTGTGACCACGGCTTGGGTACGATTGGACTTGGACATGGCAATGCCTATCGGCACACCCACGCCAATAGCGACCAGTGTACACACCAAAATGATACTCATGGTGCTCATGGTATCTTCCCACATACCCAAATAGGCAATCAGGGTGAAAGAAACAACCACAGCCGTGGGGAGCTTCCAAGAGCGACTGGCGAGGTATGCAATACCGGCAAGTACGGCAATCACCAGCCACCAAGGTGTGGCGAGGAGTAAGTCTTCGAACCAAACTAGAAAGTGGAGGAGGGGGTCAAAGAAGGCTTCAATACCTTCACCATATTCGCGGGAGAAGTCGCGATACGCGCCGTCGAGTGTTTGTCGAATAGCGAGCAGATCACGCCTGCTCATTTCTGGCACTTCCGTTAGCCATGAATCAGCCATTGTTATTGTTCCTATACTGCTTAAGGAGAGCCAGCGCAGCGGCAGCTCTGCGCTGGCTGTTTCAACGTTACAGGGCGTCTTTTACTTTTTCAGCGACGTCACTGGGTACCCACTGGGTCCAAATGTCTTCATGATTGATGAGGAAGTTGGTCATCGCGTATTCCCCATCGGCCTGGTTTTCTTCCATCCAGGCAAGTAAGCCATTCATTTGATCGTTGGTGAAGCCACGCTCTTTCAAGTAAGTCAGCGCTTCGGGGGCGCGAGTGGCAAAGCGTTCTGTTACCACGGTATCAACGTCAGCCGCCGGATACATGGTTGCTTGCGGGTTCATACAATCGTTCGAGGTAATACAGTCCTTGTAGTGCTGTACGTCTGTTCCTGTCTCAAAGTCCACTTTTACCATGTCATATTTGCCCAACACAGCAGTGGGTGCCCAATAATAGCCAAACCACGCTTCTTCTCGTTCGTAGGCTTTGGCGATTGAACCTGCAAGGCCTGCACCAGAGCCCGGATCGACAATTTCGAAGCCGCTGTCAGCCAACTC
Organism: Salinivibrio sp. PR6; assembly: GCF_001995955.1. Lineage (NCBI taxonomy): Bacteria > Pseudomonadati > Pseudomonadota > Gammaproteobacteria > Vibrionales > Vibrionaceae > Salinivibrio > Salinivibrio sp. PR6. The sequence continues at coordinate 29,303 of NZ_MUFA01000015.1, forward strand.
TAAAGCTTCAAACTGGTTTTCTGAGGTAATTTGGCAGTTCCAGCCCGCGGGGCAGCCATAAAAAGCAGATTTGGAGGCATCTTCTGGATGGGGAAATAAATCAGCGTTCGCTTTGATCCCTGAAATGGTCTTCAGCTCAGGATGTTTTTCGACCATATAGCGTGGAACCCAAAACCCTTCTTCGCCGCCTTCAACAAATGCACTACCGGCGTAGCGAACTCGACCCTCGTCGATACCGCGCTGCAGGCCTTCACGCATCGAGTTACTCCAAAACTCGGGGGCAATGTCGGGTTCACCTTTTTCAATCATCGAGGTGCCCGTTGGCATGGTATCACCAGGCACAAGCTCGGCATCGCAGCCGTAGCCATGCTCTAAAATAAACTGATCGATGTTGGCAATCAGGCTAGCAGAGTTCCAATTCATATCGGCGATAGTGACTTTGCCACAGTGGTGGTCGTCTGCGCTGGCCGGTAATGCCGATAGCGACAGGATAGCGGCTGAGAGTAGTCGTTTGTACATATGCTTCCTTTCCTTTTCAAACATGCGTCCCAAATAATATTAGACCACTAATTAAATTGTTAGGAGGCAAAATGAGGCATACGTCTCACTTTACCGTTTTGCAAATCCGAAATTTGCTCATTGTGACCACCACTACGTGATATCAATCATTAGAGATCTACTGAGTGCTTACTTGATGAGTGACAAAAACGCTTTAAAGTCCGGCCCCCCTGCGTGTTGTTGCCACTCAAACAACAAGGCTTCGACCACGGTGATCCAAGCACCATGCTGCTGCATCATTGCGATGCCACTTTGATGGTGTGCAGGGTGACAGGATGACATCCCGTCCGTGACAAGATGCACATGGTAGTGATGGCGAAGCAGATCACAGGCGGTTTGATACACACAAATATGTGTTTCAATGCCGCAAAGAATTACCTGTTTACGGTTCAGTGAACGCAATGTCTGCGCTACACGAGGCTCGGCAAAGGCACTAAAGGTGTGTTTGGCAATGGGCGTGTTGTTTGGCATGAGGTCGGCGAGCGCCGACGTTGTTGCACCAAGCTTTTCAGGCAGTTGTTCTACCCAAACGACAGGCACATCGAAGTGTTCGCAACCGCGCACTAATTGGGCCACTTTTTGGTGTAATTCCTCGCTACCCACCACTTTTTGCGCCAGCTTACCTTGTATATCAATCAACAAAACGACGGCATTTTCGGTATTAATCATTCTAGTATCCCCCTGTTTTACCAATAAATAAGCATAGCAGCTCCACTTCATTGCGCTGGCGAAGTTCGCCCTCAACTATTTATCTTTTAATAAAGATACTTGATGTTGATCAATGTGTCGGCTAATCTATCTTTACATAAAGATAAATGGAGACAGGTTATGCATTATTTCATCGCGATTCTCGCCCCCATTTTTTGGGGAAGTACTTATTCGGCGGTTGCATTGTACTTGGGGGATCTTTCCCCTTACTGGATGGCGGTCTGGCGGGCGCTGCCTGCAGGGATCTTAATGCTGTTGATCAGTCGCCGTGGTTTACCCTTGAGTTTGCCGAGAATGCTCGCAGTGAGCTTTTTCAATATTGCTGCTTTCTTTTTACTGCTATTTATCGCGGCATATCGACTACCGGGCGCGGTGGCGGGGACGTTAGGAGCCACCTTACCGCTCGTTCTGATGCTGTTGCAGTGGTTAACCGAAGGAAAACGGCCAGAGCCTAAGCTGCTTAGCTTGGCAGTACTCGGGCTATTGGGAGTGGGATTGTTGCTGAATCCATCCACAGACATCGATTGGGTGGGAGCGGGCGCCATGCTATTAGCAACCTTCTTTGTCGCGCAGTCAACATTGTGGATGAAGCGATGGGAAGCGAAAGATATTTTTGGTCTGACCGCATGGCAGTTAGTTCTTGGTGGCGTGATGCTCGTGCCGTTTGCATGGGGCTTGGCTGGGCCGCCGCAAGCGCCAACACTTGACGCTTTACCAGGTCTAGCGTGGATAATCGTACTGAATACCGCCGTTGGCTATTGGGCTTACATTCGCTCAATTACCGTGCTGGGCCCCAATCGTCAGTCGATCATCATGTTCCTCAATCCGCTTACGGCCGTAACCCTGGGGGTACTTTGGATTGATGAGACGCTACAACCGCTGCAATGGTTGGGTATTGCGATGATTCTCGCGTCTTTGTTGTGGATGAAATTCTCCGATAAATTGGCGCTACCGCGCAGTGCGAAAACGGCGGCGGCTCCGTCAAGATAATGAAAAAGGGAATGACACTATCGCTAATAGCGATAGTGCACGGTCCAAGACACGTAACTGTAGGTGTTATCGATAGCTTGTTCATAATCTTTGGTATGCAGTACGACACTGATATCCGTGCCCCAGCGAGGTTGATAAAACGCTACCCCAGCTGCGGCACTGGCTTGCCAATGCGTCATATCGATGTCTGCATTTTCTGGCGGCTTATCGCCATTGATGGTGATGTCATTGGCACGGTAGCGACCTTGGATTGCTGTATACAAGAAGGCACCTTGTTCACTGGCCTCAAATAAGCGGCTATCGAGGTGCCGGCCGGGCTCATAACTGATTCCTCCATACGTGTTGGCGAGATCCAGCCCCACTCGGTAGCTAAGGCCTGCTGACAGCTCACTACGGAAGTTGCCAATATCCGCACGTCCAGTCACTCCCCATTCTTGATGCTCGCTACGGTGTAAAAGCTGGTGCCGCTCATAGGCAAGCTGTGCCACTGGGGTATTTTCCACTTGATAGTCCCAGCCTTTAGGATCGGGAGAGTCAATGACATCATGAACATAAGACTGCCCTTCTTCCGTTTGTGACGCGGGACCAACCATACCAAGCATCAGTGACCACTTATCGACCCGTTCTGGCGTCTGCTGGTAGATACCGGGCTCGATAAATATCAACCCTGCATAAGGGCGTTCCTCGGGTTGAGGTGTGGTATAGGTAATATCATTGGGCGTCCACATCATTTGCCCAATATCCACACTCCAGCCTTGCCTTGCCGACTCGTTGAGCGGAAGTTGCTCGGCAAACCAACGAATAGGCGTGACAGACGCACGAGTGAGATCATCTGACCAATCCGCATGCCAATGCGCATAAACACCACTGGTGTATTGGTTGTCGACCCCTAATGGGCTGTCGTTTTCAATCGTTAATCCAAAGCCAGCCGCCAAGGCCGTGCTAGGCGCGAGTAGCAAAGTGGGAAACAGTAAAATAGTGCCGCTGATCACGCGAGACGGTGTCATTCACATCCTCATTTAGTTGCATCTTCAATGCGAGGCTCTCAGTATGAGTAAAAACGCAGGCTGACACCAGATGAGAAAGGTCAATATCTTGTGAAAGAGTGGTAAGCCGTCAATCAACGATGAAAAGGAACCGTCAAAATGTCAGTGTTTGTAACCGCCGAATGGCTGGCTCAGCGCCTCGATACCGTGATCCCTGTCGACGCCAGTTGGTTTATGCCTGATGTGTCGAGGGATAGCGTTCAAGAGTGGCAACAACGTCGGATTCCGGGGGCCGTTTTTTTTGACTTCGACAGTCGTATCAAAGACCCCACGTCTAGCTTGCCCCATATGTTGCCTGATGAAGAGCGCTTCGCCCAGCATATGGGCGCATTAGGCATTGCGTCGCAAGATACCCTGGTGGTGTATGACACCCAAGGATTGTTTTCAGCGGCGCGTGCTTGGTGGATGTGTAAAGTGATGGGTCATCAAAATGTGTTTATCCTGGATGGTGGGTTACCTGCATGGATGGCTTCAGAAGGGCTGATTGATAATACCCCGCCGCAGCCACGTGTCGAAGCGACCTATCAGACGCAGTTTAAACCGTACCGCTACATGGATGGTGCCACCTTGGCAGACAAACTCGCCGTGATGAATGTGATTGATGTTCGTCCTGAAACACGCTTTTATGGCGACGCCCCTGAACCGAGAGAGGGGATTCGTAGTGGTCATATGCCTGGCGCCACGAATCTTCCCTTTGCCACGTTGACCGACCCACGAGGCTTTGTGATCAGTGAGCGTGAAGCGCGATCGACCGTGTTACCTCACTTAAGTGATACGCGGGTTAACGTAGTAAGTTGTGGCTCGGGGGTTACCGCGTGCATTTTGGCTGCTGTGGCTGAGCACTACTTCGCCTACCCTGTGGCGGTTTACGATGGGTCATGGACTGAGTGGGGTGGCCACTCACACTGGCCCGTAGTGAAAGCAGGTTAATTATCAAGCAATGACAAGAAGGGGTGTCGCAAGATTGACTTGAGAGTGATCTATGTCACTATCTGACAAGTGCGCTAATGATATATCGACATATTAATTAATATTAGTTTACATAATAGTGTGTTTTTTGTGCAGTTGGTCAGCTGGTTAATGGCAAATAGCGCTTGGCTTGCCATGATTAATCAACAAGCGCTTCGTGGTTATCAAGCACAAAATACCCTGTATAGCGATGAAAATCGGAGTATCACTTGTCTCAAAATCTTGCCACCGTCAGTCAACGTGCTTTGCTACCTGAGCGTATAGCCAGCCTCATCAATGCGCTTTCCAGTGGGGTTTACGAGCGCGAACATACCATCAAGATGTGTCTGTTGGCCGCGCTTGCCGGTGAAAGTATCTTCTTACTTGGCCCGCCCGGGATTGCGAAAAGTTATATCGCTAAACGATTGATCGAGGCGTTTGATAACAGCCAGTTTTTTGAGTATTTGATGACCCGGTTTTCCACGCCGGAAGAAGTATTTGGCCCGCTCTCGATTCAGGCGCTGAAAGATGAGGGCAAATATGTACGCTTGACCGATGGCTATTTGCCTAACGCCGACGTTGTCTTCTTGGACGAAATATGGAAAGCAGGGCCGGCTATCCTCAATACCTTGCTGACCGTGGTCAACGAACGCACCTTTAAAAATGGCGAGCATGTTTATCCTGTTCCTATGCGTTTATTGGTGACAGCGTCCAACGAATTACCCGAGCCGGACAGTGGGCTCGATGCCTTGTACGATCGCATGTTGCTACGAGTGTTCGTCAATCGGATCCAAGAGAAGAAAAACTTCAAACTGATGCTTACCGAGCCCAGCCAGGATGAGGCAACGGTGGCCGATAAGTTGAAAATTAGCCATCAAGAATATCAGCATTGGCAGACTATTATTCCCACACTGGATCTGCCTGATGCGATATTCGAAAAACTCTACACCCTAAAACAACGGGTAGAAAATGCCGGCAGTGAGCAATCACAATTCGACCCAAGTGAGCTTTACGTGTCGGATCGCCGGTGGAAAAAGGCAGTGCGTTTGCTAAAAGCGGCCGCTTTTTTCAATGGTCGTGACGAAGTCGCGCCACTGGACTTATTGTTACTGGAAGACTGCCTATGGCATAGCCCAGAGTCGCGCGATGTGGTGCAAACGGTAATGCAGGCATTTGCCAAAGAAGTGCTGTTCGATCAACAAGAAGTACTCGCCTTGATCGATGACGTCAAAGTGGCATTAGAAGAGATTGAGCAAGATACGGCTGAGGCGCTGACCTATCGACAAGATACGGCCACCGCTGGACTCACGCGCAAAGCAATGATTGACGTGAGTCAGTCGCCTCGCTTCACGGTCAACCAAAGTCGAGATTTGGTTCGTTTTGTCCTACTTCGGGCCAACCCATCGGTTTCAGAGCAAGAAAAAGGTGACAGTCGCTGGGTGTATCTCGATGCGGCCGACATTGAGAAAAAGTTGAAAACAGGCAGCACAGACTTGTATGGCTATGTGAATAAAAACAATCATCTGTGCCGGCTCACGTTAGAGTGGGATGCGCAGCACGCCTTGGTCATTAAAGATATCGCTAATCGACCTGTACCTATGGCTTTGGTGGGGGTTAACGATCCGAGCGAATCGCAGCTAGCAGATTGGAAGCAACAAACCGATCATGCGCTTGAACAATTGCAGCATGCGCAGTTTTTAATTCGTCGCGCGCGCAGTCAACTCAATGCCGGATTACCGCATTTATTTGCGCAACCGGATCTGCTGGAAATCGCATCAGCGAGTTTGGTGGATGTGGAACATGAGGTAAAAACGCAGATTGATAACCTAGAGCGCCAAGTTAATCGTTTAGCGCGCTTAGGTGAGTTCTTCTCAGGGGCGAGCCATGCTGAGTGCTGAGAGCCTGAACATGGGGTTGATGCTCGCGGAGTCTGGGTTACTGGATGCGGCGATGACAGAGTTGATGTCTCACCCCCAGTTGCTGGTGTTGACGGAACGAAGCCCAGCGATTAAGCGAGCCGTAAAAAAACAGCTTCACCGCTGGCGAGGGCAAACAAAACGCAAGCTGGTGCAGCAAGGGTTGTCAGCTTCCCTGAAGCAAGAAATTCAATACTACGAGCAGGCCACCGAAAAAACCGCACGCGCGTTTGAAAAAGAGATTGATACTTTACTGAGCCAATTAAAATCGGTTTCTTCGTTCTATCCGCAGGCGGAAAAGCTCGCCGCCCATCAAGCTCAGCACGCCGATCCCATGTTTCAGTCGTATTTTTGCAATAAATGGCACGCGCATTTAAAAGCCGAAATACAAAAAAATCAGTCCGACAGTGTTGAGGCGCAAAAACAAAAGCTCTTGGAAGATTTGTACCGCCGGATTTCAACCTATCAGCAAATGGATGGTGTTGACCAGTCGGGCGATATCAGCAAAGTGGGGCGGCTGTGGGATATGGCGGCGAGCTCTCTTTCTCAGCAAGACGTCACCTTGCTTAAACGGTTTATTGCTTTTCTAGAGAAAAATCCAGAGCTTCAGGCAATCGCGGAACAACTCGGGCGCATGGCCAATCAGGTGAATCTTTCTGGGCCAAGCCAACAGCCCACTGAGACACTGAAAACCAAACCAGAGCGTCAGGTGGATGTGCCGGACGATATCACGGGGATTTGCCAAAGTGATCGGGTTGATCGCTTGTTGCCCAATGAAGCCGTGTTGCTCGCGGATCCGGCGCTTGAAGTAGTGTTTTACAAGCAACTGGTAGACAAACAGCTCCTCAATTATCAGTTTTCTGGTAAGGCCTACCGTCGTAAAAAAGTGGAGACGCACGCGCCTAGTCAATCTATGCCTGAAAAAAAGAAAGGGCCGTTTATCATTGCGGTGGATGCCTCTGGTTCCATGAGCGGTTTTCCAGAGCAGTGTGCTAAAGCCCTCGCGTATGTGTTGATGCGGATTGCCGCCACTGAGCACCGAGACTGTTACGTGATGCTCTTTTCCACGGACCATATTAGCTACGAGTTAACCGGTGAGCGCGGTTTGCAAGAGGCGATGAGCTTTCTCTCTTACCGTTTTCATGGCGGCACAGATATGACGCCAGTCATTGATAAAGCGCTCAACCTGATGGAAAGCGATCGCTATCAAAACGCCGATCTGGTGGTCGTGTCAGACTTTATCGCGCCTAAGCAATCGGATGCGATGATCAACAAGGTTGAGGCACTGAAAGCCAACCACAATCGCTTTCATGCCGTAAGCTTGTCCAAATATGGCAACCCCAGCCTAATGGCCATGTTTGATCACTGTTGGCGGTATCAGCCGTCACTCAGTGGCAGGCTGCTGAGTCAGTGGTGGCCGGGCAAATCATTTACAGCGCAGAAGTAGGTCTGGCACGCGCTTTTAGTCCCAACCAGCGACCAATGCGCCGACCCAACACAGACAGGCTCAAGCCAGAGACAATCAAGGCCGCGCCAACCCACTCAATCATCGATAAGGTTTCTCCCAACCCGATTGACGCTGCCGCCATACCGACAATTGGGATCAATAGCGCAAACGGGGTGACCGAGGCTGAGGTGTGCTGGTTGAGCAACCACCCCCAGATAGCGAATGCAACTAACGTCGACAAGTAACCCACGTAGGCCACAGAGACCCAACCTGATAACGGTGTGGCTTGCAACAAGGCAATAGGCTGGTGGGTCTCAAACCAATACGAGAGGGCAAACAGTGGTAGCGGTGGGATTAAGCTCACCCAAACCATAAAATGCATCAGGTTAACGCCTGGCATTTGTTTCATCACCATGTTGGCGACTGCCCAGAAAAAGCCAGCGGCAACAATCATCGCCACGCCCGTGAGTGTCGCGCTTCCCGTAGAGGCAACAAAAAATAGCCCAAACCCGGAAAAAGCCACGATAAGTCCGATGCGTTGCGGCACGGTAACATGCTCTTTAAGCACCAGAGCGCTTAGCCCGATAGTAAAAATGACCTGTGACTGTAAAAGTAGGGAAGCGATGCCGGCTGATGCATCGTCTTGCATGGCAATAAACAGCAAACTAAATTTAATGACGCCTAGGCTCAGTCCCACGGCGAATAGTTGCCACAGTTTTACCTTAGGACGCGGAATAAAAAATACCGCCGGCAAGGCGACGATAAAAAACCGTAACCCTGAGAACAAAATGGGTGGCAAGGTTTCCAGCCCAACTTTAATGACGGAAAAGTTGACACCCCAGATCAGTACGACCAATAAAGCGAGCAGAACGCTTTGGATGTTCATAGTCAGTCCCTTACTAAGATACCGCTACCCTAGCATGGAATACTGGCTATCACGAAAAATCTGGCAATAAGAATAGAAAATTGGGCACTTATTCGAAAATAAGCGCCGTCTGTTTTCCTTGATGTGAAAGGCTGAGTCAGCCGAGCAGCAAACTGTCGTCGGCAAGGGTTTCGCCACGGACTTTATTGAACATTTCCAGCAGATGCGGGACATCCATATTTTTGCGTTCATCACCGTGCACATCGAGAACAATATTGCCTTGGTGTAACATCACGGTGCGATCGCCACAGGCCAAGGCATCTTTCATTGAGTGAGTGACCATCATCGCCGTGAGGTTAAACTCATTGACGATGGTTTTGGTCAAATCAATCACGAATGCGGCCATACGTGGATCCAGCGCTGCGGTGTGTTCATCAAGCAGTAAGAGCTTACTGTCTGACAGTGTTGCCATGACCAAACTTACCGCCTGGCGTTGGCCCCCTGAAAGCAGGCCGATGCTGTCACCGAGCCTATCTTCTAACCCTAACCCCAAAATCGCAATGCGCTCTTGGAATAATTGACGCCGTTTACTGCCAAGCGCACGTGTCCAGCCCCGGCCTTTTCCACGCCGATAGGCTAGGGCTAAGTTTTCCTCAATGGTTAACGAGGCACACGTACCCGCGAGTGGATCTTGAAACACCCGAGCGGCGAGGGTGGCTCGTTGGTGAACGGCTTTTTTCGTCACATCGATGTCGTCAATCATGACCTGACCACCAATCATCGGGGTTTCACCTGTCACTGCACCCAACAAGGTCGACTTCCCCGCGCCATTGGAGCCAATGATGGTGACGAACTCTTTTTCAGGAATCGTGAGATTAACGCCTCGTAACGCGCGGTTCTCCAGCACGGTCCCAGGATTAAAGGTGACTTGAATGTTGTTGAGCGAGATCATCCTGACACCTCCGCCTGTTTCGCACGTTTTGACTTTTGATATTGCTGGCGCATTTTAGGCGCAATGAGCGCAACGGCAACCAGTACCGCGGTCACCAAGTTGAGATCAGAGGCTTGCAAGCCAAACATACCACTCGACAGCGCGAATGCGACGGCGAGACGATAGAGGATAGAGCCTAAAATAACCGCGATAACGGCTACCCAGACTTTACGCCCAGGGATGAGCGTTTGTCCCAATATCACCGCGGCGAGCCCCACCACAATGGTGCCGACGCCGGAGGTTACATCCGCAAAGCTATTGGTTTGCGCAAATAGTGCCCCCGCAAAGCCGACAAAGGCGTTGGATAGCGCAAGACCAAAGTAGGTATACATCGCGGTACTCCCACCTTGGGCTTTCACCATCCGTGCGTTGACCCCGGTGGCACGTAGCCCAAGACCGAAGTCACTGGCCAATAAGCGGATGACGAGGAGGCCACTAATAATCACTAATACGCCCACCACTAAGGGGCGAAGATAGGCTGGGGCAATCCCGAGTGATTCGAACGGGGTGAGGATGGTTTCTTCCCCGAGCAAAGCGATATTGGGGCGCCCCATGATACGGATGTTGATAGAGAAAGCGGCAATCATGGTCAAAATACTCGAGAGTAAATTGAGGATGCCGCATTTTACGGTCAAAAAAGCGGTGACGAGCCCAGTGATCCCCCCGGCCAAAATAGCCACTGCCGTCGCTAGCCATGGGTTATAGCCAGCGACGATCATGGTTGCTGCGACGGCAGCACCCATAGGGAAGCTGCCGTCAACGGTCAGATCAGGAAAATCCAAAACACGGAATGTCAGATAGACCCCGAGAGCGACCAAGCCATAGATCAGCCCAACCTCTAAGGTGCCGAAGAACGCAATTGCAGTCATTTACTACTCCAAGACTGATACAAACTAGTCTACGATGCGTGAGGCGCGATCTAAGATAGACGCAGGCACCTCGAGGCCGAGTTTCTTAGCCGCTGCGCGATTGACAGCAAGGTCTGACCCTTCCGCCACTTTAGCTGGCAATGATGAAATCGGTTTGCCTTCCAGCACTGCGGCAACATAATCTGCGGTTTGTACGCCAACCGAGTAGTAATCAAAGCCTAATGCCACCACGGCACCATTAGGGGTATAAGAGGTGGAGCCGCCGATGACGGGTTTGCCGGCTGAATTGGCCGCTGCCACTAAGCCATCAATGGCACTGGCGACTGTATTGTCTGTTGGGGCATAAATCACATCAGACTGTGTCGCAACGACTTGTGCGGCAGACTGGACGTCGGCACTTTTTAGTGCTGTCCCTTCGACCACTTTAATCCCATGCTGTTGCGCTGCTTCTTTGAGAAGTTCGACTAAGGTCACTGCGTTTGCTTCGCCCGGGTTGTACACCACGCCAATAGAGGAAAGGTTGGGTAAAAGTTCTTTGGCCAGTGCGACGTGTTGTGCCACAGGGGAAAGATCAGAAAGACCTGTCACATTGCCGCTAGGGGCATCCATGTTTTTGACCAGCTTAGCGCCGACAGGGTCGGTCACGGCGGTGAAAATCACTGGCACATCACGGGTAGCGGCCGCGAGTGCTTGTGCCGAGGGCGTCGCAATCCCGACAAGTACATCCGGCTGTTCGCCGACATACTGGCGAGCGATTTGTACCGCAATAGCGGGGTTACCTTGTGCAGTTTGATATTTAAAATCGAGATTCTCGCCCTGGGTATAACCCTTGGCAATTAGCCCATCCAATAGACCATTGCGGGCGGCGTCAAGTGCCGGGTGCTCCACAATCTGAGAGACGGCGACACGCGCCGTTTCAGCCAGGGCGGAGGTGGTCGTTCCCACTGACAGCGCAGCCGCGCAGATGATGGCCGCGAGTTTAGGTGCTTTCATAGTGACTCCCTTCTTCGAACTATGCATCCCAGCAAGATAGCAATGATGCGTTTGCGATGTTGTGTAAGTGTTATTTTTTGGTTTTTTCAATGAGGATGACTAAAATCATTCACTTTTTATTTAAATCTAGTCGATTTTTGCTGACTATGACAGCGATTACCAACTAGTAAGTTGATATTATTAATCTTGACAGTAACCCATGTCACCTCTTTTTTGCGGTTGAAACGCGCTTAGTAATAGACGTTAACGCCATATTTGTTAATATTATGTTCGCTTTTGTTCTGCGGTGACCTATCCGTGCAAAATAAACAATTGATACATTGCACGATTGCCACAGAGCACGCTTTTTAAACTGTCTTTTAATGGTGAGAAATGTGTCACCACGCCGAGGCGACGCGATTTGTCTCTATGGCGGGTGGTCGGTCAATAAACAGTCGGAAACAGGCTGATTAACACGACGTAATTGTCATATCACAAGTAAGGAAACAAAATTTGGAGGCTCAAGGATGAAGCGTTTGGTTGCGGCGTTGGCAATGGTATCGCCAACGGCTTTTGCCGCTACGACAGGAGAAGGGCTGGATTTAACTCAGTCTTGGGTGGGCTATGCGTCTTTGGCAATCTTTGCGGTTGCCTACAGCTTAGTGATGTTAGAAGAAAAGCTTCACTTGCGAAAATCGAAGCCTGTTTTGCTGGCGGCTGGCTTGATTTGGCTGCTCATTGGTTTTGCTTACTCTCAATGGGGCAATATGGCACCAGCGCATGCCGCGCTAGAGCACAATCTGTTGGAGTACGCCGAGCTATTGCTGTTCTTGTTGGTGGCCATGACCTATATCTCGGCGATGGAAGAACGGCGTTTATTCGATGGCTTGAAAGCGTGGATTTTGAGTAAAGGCTACGATTTGAGAAGCCTGTTTTGGATTACTGGGATCCTATCTTTCTTTATCTCGCCAGTGGCGGATAACCTTACCACTGCACTGTTGATGTGTACCATTGTGCTAAAAATTGGCGGTGATAACCCTCGGTTTATTAATCTGGCTTGTATCAACATTGTTGTGGCGGCAAACGCCGGCGGTGCATTTAGTCCCTTTGGCGACATCACCACCTTGATGGTGTGGCAGGCGGGTAAAGTGACCTTTGCCGAATTTGGGGCCTTGTTTATTCCGTCTGTGGTCAATTACGTGATCCCCGCCTTTATCATGTCGCTATTTATCCCACGTACACAACCGGATGTGATGCAAGAGCATGTCGAGCTCAAACGCGGCGCTCGCCGCATCATGGTCTTGTTCTTGCTCACTATCGCCACGGCGGTTGCTTTCCATGGCTTTATCCATTTCCCGCCGGTGATGGGGATGATGATGGGATTGGCTTACCTGCAGTTCTTTGGTTTTTATCTGCGCCGCACACTGCCGCGCTCGTTAGCGCGTAAACGTGCTATCGCTGAGGCGAAGAATGACGAAGCGGCATTACGTCGACTGGGGTCAGTGGTGCCTTTTGATGTCTTCCGCCGCATTTCCCATGCCGAGTGGGACACCTTACTTTTCTTCTATGGGGTCGTGATGTGTGTTGGCGGCCTTAGCTTGATTGGTTACTTATCGCTCGTCTCCAATGTGATGTATCTCGAGTGGAATCCTATTTGGGCGAATACACTGGTTGGGATTTTATCTGCGGTGGTGGATAACATTCCGGTCATGTTTGCGGTATTAACCATGAGCCCTGATATGTCGCACGGTAACTGGCTATTGGTGACGTTAACGGCGGGTGTTGGTGGTAGCTTGTTGTCGTTAGGCTCAGCGGCCGGGGTGGCCTTGATGGGACAAGCCCACGGCAAATACACCTTTTTTGGCCACCTAAAATGGGCACCGGTGATCATGCTCGGTTACCTTGCCTCTATCGGTGTTCATCTGGTACTGAATAGTCATTATTTCCACCTACAATAAAAGCGCTGCAAACAGTGATAAAAAAGGCCAGCATCTTTCGATACTGGCCTTTTTCTTGTTGTGATGATCGAGTGTGCGTTACAACGCGCGGAAAACGCCATCACGGGTGATTAAACCACCATAGTGGGACAATGTGCCCGCCCTGCCACACGATGGGAGACACTGCCGAGAAACATACCGTCTTTGTCTGAGTGGGTGCCATGCGCGCCCATCACAATCAAATCCACCTCTTTGCTTTTCGCAAACTTGATGATGGTTTTGGAAGGGCGCCCGCCTTTGACAAATCCGCGCACACTCTCGCCACCGTTTTCGACTGCATGTTGTTTGGCTTGCTCAACAATGTTGCGGGCGTATTCGCTCAGGGTCTGGTCTGGGATCTGCAACCGATCGGGGCGCACCATCGATAGTGATGCCTCAAACAAACTGTGATGTTTAAACACACACAATAAGTAGAGCTCAGCATGGGTGAGTTGTTGCAACTCAATCGCTTTATCTAACGCATTTAACGCAGAATATGAGCCATCGACGGCAACCAGTATTCGTTTAAACATCCAATCACTCCTGTTGTTTAGTTACCCAAACGCAATATCACGCAGGAATAACGCAATCTGAGGGAACATCACCAGTAACGCCGCTGACAGAAGCAGCATTGCAATAAATGGCCCCGTTCCACGGATAACTTCCCAATAGGGTTTTTTGAAAATCGCAATAGCGGTGAAAATATCACAGCCAAACGGAGGCGTTGCTGAGCCGATCGCCACTTGCAAGGTGATCACAATCCCGACGTGTACAGGATCAAGACTAGTGGCTTCTATCGCAGGTGCAAATATAGGCGTGAGCACCAAGATAACCACAATCGGGTCAACGAACATACAGGCGACAAAAAAGGCAATTGAAATGGAGGCCAATACGCCCATCGGGCCCATTTCACTTATCCCCACTGCCTCGAGAATGGTTTGCGGAATTTGCGCGAAAGAAATGATCCAAGAGAAGCCATTCCCGACACCGACAAGAATGAAGACCACAGCGGTAATTAAGCCAGTTGAACGCGCGATCGTGAACACATCTTTGCTGTTTAGTGAACGAAAGACACCAAATTCCAAGATCATCGCATAAAGCACACACACCGCGGCCGCTTCTGTGGGACTAAAGACACCGCCATAAATCCCACCCACGATAATCAGTGGGAACATCAGTGGCCATAAAGCTTTTCGTGTAGCGGTAATCCGTTCACTCCAGCTCGCTTTAGGCTCTGTCGGCACTTTGTGGACAGTGGCGTAATACAAGCAGTAGAGCGAGAAAAAGGTCAGAATCATTAACCCAGGACCAATCCCGGCAATAAATAGCTCGGCAATGGAGGTTTCTGAGATCACCCCGTAAATGATCATCCCGATGCTGGGTGGGATCAAAAAGGCGATATCACTGGAGTTGATGATCAACGCGAGCGAAAAAGAGTCGCTGTAGCCTGCGCGAAGCAGCTTTGGACGCAATGCCGAGCCAACCGCTACCACGGTTGCCTGCGTTGAACCAGACACGGCACCAAACAGAGTACAAGAGGTGGCGGTACTGATCGCCAACCCGCCGCGGATATGACCAATAAAGGTCATGACCATATCAATCAAGCGGTTAGCAGATTGCCCCCGCGTCATAATATCGGCGGCGAGAATAAACATAGGAACAGCAATCAGTGAGGCAGGACGGATCCCTCCCAGCACTTGCTGAATAAAAGTATCCATTTGACCAACGCCGCCAAACATCATGTAAAAACCGGTTAGCGCGGCAGCAATCAAAGGGACCATCATTGGAAAGCCAAGCACGAGCAAGACAATCATGATGAGCATTAACGTCATGGCCATAGTGGTAGGTGCCTATTTAAACTTCACTTTCTGTCTCAGCGTAACCATCGAGGACGCCAGCGGAGAGGTAAACATCGGGCGAGGTGAGATTTTTATAGACAGTCAACCAGTACTGAATGCCGGTGACGATAAAGCCGAGTGGTACCCAGATATAAATCCACCAAATCTCGAAGCCAAGTGCTGGCAAGATACGACCGCGGTCATAAACGGAGACAATATATTGATAAGAAAAATACGCCAACACCAGCATGATAAGGCCTGTGATCAGCGCAATGCTTGTCATTAAAATTTTTCTACCTTTGAAAGGCAGGGTGTCATACAGGGCAGACATACGGATGTGGCGACCATGACGCGCCGCGTAGCCAATCCCTGCAAAGGTGATTAAAACAATTAAAATGCGATTGATTTCGCCAGAAAAAAACAAGCCCTGCCCAAAGCCAAAGCGAGCAATGACATTGACACAGGTATTAAGGGCCATTAGGAGCACACCTGCGGCCAACATAAAGGACTCGATTTTACAAATCAGGGTATCCAGTTTGCCAAGGAGGCCGGGAAGCTCGGAGTGGTACGTGAGAGAGTCGGAATCGGTCATTACGTATTCCTCGAGTAAACAGGCACCGCATGACACGGTGCCTGAGTGATTAGCGACTAGTTAGTAACAGCGTCCAAGTCTTTCTTAAACTGGTTAAGAAGTGCTTTACCGCTTTCACCGGTCATTTCGTAGAAGGTTTCCTCTACCTGTGGCGCACGTGCTTTAAACTTCTCAATTTGCTCATCAGTCAAGCGTGTCACAGTGACTTCATCACTCGATGATTTGATTTTCTCGAGCGATTTTTCAGCCAAGCCGCGGATGTGTTCAACCGTTTCGTTGAACGCATAGTCAGCGGCATCGCGGATCATCGCTTGCTCGTCGGATGACAAGCCGTCAAAGAAGTCTTTATTTGCCATTGAGGCGGTGGTAAACCAGCCGTGGTGCGTAAAGATCAGGTTAGGTGACACTTCGTACAAACCGCCTGACTCAATCCAGAAAATCGGGTTTTCTTGACCTTGAATCATATTGGTTTGAAGTGCGCCGTATACTTCACCCCATGGTAATGGCGTTGGCGTCGCACCAAAGGCTTCATACGTTGATGAAAGCAGTGGGTTAGTCATGACGCGAATTTTCTTACCTTGAAGATCGGCAGGCTCAGTCACAGGCTCGTCCGCCGTCATCACCATTTCGCCTTCAGGATACATTTTGAGCAGCTCAAGGCCTTGCTCTTCATACAGCTCGGGGAAGTCTTCATTCACCGCTTTACTCTGACGGAAGAACTCAATCACGGTTTCCATATCCGTCGGCATCAGGTAAGGGATAAAAAAGATTTGTGCTTCTGGGATCAACGAACCGGTAAAGCCAGGTGATTGGTTTACAAACTGAAGGATACCTGCCTGCGTTTGTTCCATGATGTCGTCGGATTCACCGAGTTCACCGAAACGATAAATTTGCAGTGTGTGCTCAGAGTTCTCCTCAATATATTCTTTGAACTTATGTGCATAGACGTCTTGCACGTCACCTTCGTACTCCTCGTGGGCATAACGCCAAGTGTCGGCATTGGCCATGGCTGAGAAGCCTAACGCGGCGGCAACGCATGAAATTGCAGTCAATTGCTTAAGGTGGCTGTAAATGGACATCATGTCCCTCCGATATGTGGATTAGCTTTCACTCGTGGTTAACGAGAGTGTGATTGAGATCGGTTTCTCATCGAGTGAGGTGGCAGCAAGTGCCTGTCTCTCCTATACCCGTAAAAGCATCTGCCGATGTTTCTAAACAAATAGCAGATAATACAGACAGCTTAACCATCAGAGGTGTAAATATTAAAGTCAGATGAATATCAACGTGCCAGCAGTGTGATTTAGATCTCTTTTTGATACTTTTTATGACGATAAACGCGACGCTCCATAACGTGTTCTTTTGCATTAAAATGCGATCAAATCAGCGTTTTAAGGGGGGCTATTGCAATAGCGACGGATAGAAATCAAACGTGATTGAGCATGAGTAAACTCAATAGAGCTGGCATTAAAAAGGCTGGGAGAAGCCGCTTTTTTCTAGTTTATGCTTCCACCTCTAAGTAATCTGTGCTTGTTTTTCGCGCTAACCGTCATACTCGCCGACATCATTGCTTAGACTCCCTTCGCGCGCTTCGGCGCTGGTCGACGCACAATTCTTGTTATTCAGTTAAAGAAATCCGGTATACTGAGCGGCTTTAATTTCATGAGGCATCCCGATGGCCAAGAAAGCAGCAGCCCTTCACATACTGGTGAACGATAAGTCGCAAGCAACCTCTTTGCTTGATCAGCTTAAAAAAGGTGCAAACTTCCAAACGCTCGCGAAGAAGTACTCGCAATGCCCCTCGGGTAAGCGAGGCGGGGATTTAGGCGAATTTCGTCGCGGTGACATGGCACCCCCTTTCGATAAAGCCGTATTCAGTGGTGAGTTATTGCGCCCGCTTGGGCCGATAAAAACCAAATTCGGCTGGCACATTATCAAGGTCTTGTATCGCAACTAATCCTATCGCTCACGATCTATGGATAGCATCGGCGCGAGGACGCTGAAACTGTCATAAAGATTAACCGCCAGAAATTGAAGCCGCGCACATTGATTGGCGGTAAACGGCCACGGATTAAGTGGTAAAGTTAAAGCACGCCCTAATTAATGTATCTCTGATGTTTAAACTCGATGCACCGACACTGCTCATTACTCTGACTGCAATCCAATGGCTGCTAGCGGGTTTTCTATTAGTACAAAACCGCAAAGAACCAGGGATTAACGGATGGGCACTCTCGCTTTTTATTCATGGCTTTAGCAACCTATTCTTGTTTGCCCGTCCTCACCTTCACCCTTATTTAGGGATCGTTTTTTACAATGCCTGTGTGATGGTGGCATTTTCGTTCAGCCACTGGGCGTTGGGGCAAATTTTTGCGCGCGACGTACCGCGTTGGCAGTTGGTGCTACCTGTTATTCTGTCTGTTGTATCGATGTCGTCATACCTTGATGACATCGGGAGTCGTGTGGTTTACGCGAGCTTGATCGTCAGTTTGCAGTTAGGGCTAATGACACAAACCATCGCGAGTAGTACGAACACAGGGGGCCAGCGTTTAAAGCATTGGCTCATCATGGTGATGGGTGGATTCAGTGTTGCCTATGTAGGCAGGGCGACATTTGCACATCTCTATCCTGATCTATTTACGCAACTGCTGGGCACCTCGCTGTTACAAGCAGGGCTGATTTTGTCGGGCATCGCCTATAGCGTGATCAATACCCTGATTATCTTTCTTTATAAGCTGGAGCGCGTGCACGAGAAACTCCACCGCGAAGCGACTCGAGATAGCTTAACGGGGCTGTTTAATCGCCGCGCCTTTTTGGCAAGAGCGAAACGACGTGTTGATACCGCCGCTTTTCCAATCAGTGTGTTGATGATTGACTTGGATGATTTTAAAGCCATCAACGACTCATTCGGCCACTCGGTTGGCGATAAAGTACTGATCCATTGTGCTGACGTTTTCGAGCAAGTCATTGATGAAAAAGGTGTTGTTGGACGTTTGGGGGGAGAGGAGTTCGCGGTCGTCCTGCCTTACTGTGACAGTGCTAATGCGCAACAGTTATCTGCAGAATTGCTGAATGCTATTCAGAACAGTGGCTCAACGCTTGAAATGAGCTTGTCTGCCAGCATTGGAGTGACGACCACCACCGAGGTGCTCGATATTGATTGCTTGTTGGCGCAAGCGGATGATGCCCTTTATTGTGCCAAGCATGAAGGGAAAAACACATTTAAAGAGTACACCCCTACACGCCATTCCTTGAGCAAAGCTGGTTACGAACCAGCTTGAAGAGCCAAACCTATTTCGTCCCTCACTGTTTTGGCATCCGTTATACAGGCCAACGAGGGTTTCTTAATCCTCAGCGAAACACTGACTACGCCTTGCTTATCATCCTCATACAAGTGGCCAAAGGAGGAGGGCGGCATGCGTATAGCGCTTATAATTTTGACTTATTGAATAAGCCCCATAACGGCAACACACTCGATGCGCGAACGCGATGAGGAGAAAGACATGAACGGCTTGCAAGATCCCCAATCATCAGGAGCCAACGTTATCTTACATGCTTTTGATTGGAAGTATGCGGATGTTGCCCAAAGTGCCGCGGAGATCAGGGCGTTAGGGTATGGCTCGGTGCTCGTATCTCCCCCGATGAAAAGTGCGCAAGACGAACGCTGGTGGCTGAGATATCAACCTCAAGACTATCGTGTGATTGAAAATGCACTCGGTAACACCACGGACTTTAAAGCAATGGTTGAAGCGTTAAACCGTGTTGGTGTGCTTACTTACGTCGATGTGGTCTTCAATCATATGGCCAATGAAGCGCATGTTCGCAGCGACTTAAATTATCCCAGCCAAGCGGTGAGGGCGGCCTATCACGCGCACGAAGATCACTATCGTACACTGACCTTGTTTGGTGATTTATCCGAGCCACTCTTTACTGAGCATGACTTCGTCGACGCATTTGGGATACAAGATTGGAAAGATCGGTGGCAAGTACAAAACGGGCGTATTAGCGGCGGAGCGAGCGATCCGGGATTGCCAACACTGCGTGTATGTGATCATGTGATAGCGCAGCAACGCGCCTATCTTAAGGCGTTAAAAGCCATTGGCGTAAAAGGGTTTCGGATTGATGCGGCTAAGCACATGACACTAGAGCACCTCAAGCGCGTATGGACCGATGACATCACCCATGATGCGCATATTTTTGGAGAAATCATCACCGACGGTGGCGCGAGCAAAGCAGAGTATGAATTGTTTCTTGCTCCCTATTTACAACAGACGTGTTTGGGCGCTTACGATTTTCCGCTTTTCTCAACGCTCTACCATGTTTTTTCCAACCAGGGCAGCCTTAAATCATTGATTGACCCTTATTGCTTCGGGCAAGCCTTATCGAAAGGACGTGCAATCACTTTTGCCATTACCCATGACATTCCCAACAATGATGTATTCTTGGATTTGGTGATGGACGAAGCGAGCGAGTGGCTTGCTTACGCGTATATCTTGGGGCGTGATGGTGGCGTTCCCCTGATTTATACCGATCTTGATACCAGTGGCATCAAAGGAGTGAACGGCCAACCACGGTGGTTAAACGCGTGGCACGATCCAAAGATGGTGCAAATGATCGCCTTTCATAATTTAACCCATGGTGAGCCCATGAGCGTCTTGGAAGCGACCGATGATTGGCTGGTGATTCAACGGGGAGAGGCAGGCATATTGGTGTTAAATAAATCCCTGGAGCCGCAATCACTCTCAGTGACGCTAGAAAATGATTGGCGCGATATGCTCACGGGTATCACGGCCTCGAGTGGGCAGCGAATTGATGTTGCAGCCCAGTCGGCGATGATGCTCGTGCCGGCGTAACGACGAGGTCGCGCGATGCGGTCTCGCTTGTCCTTTTGCTATTTTTGGGTAAATTTGTACTTTTTGCCAAAAAAAGCTAAATTTGCCGGAGTTGGTTAACAGGGATAAGTGATGGCGACAGAAAGCAAGGCACCCATTGCGGTGATCAGTGGCGATCTGGTGGATTCAACCGCCTTAAATCGAGATGAGTATGAGCGAGTACTGGCGCAAATCAAAACCATACAAGCTCATATTTCACAAGCGCATTGCGCCAATCAGCACAGCATTATACGCGGTGATGAGTTTCAATCTGTGATCCATGATGTAGCGAACGCGCTTCACTATGTCGTGATGTATCGTGTCGCCATCAAAGCATTGGGAAAACCGTTTGATTGTCGCATCAGCTTTGCGATTGCCGAGCAAGCGGATTTGCGTGAGGCGGTGTCAGAGTCAATGGGACAGGCGTTTGTGTTATCTGGTCGTGGCTTAAAAGCAATGAAAAACCAGCGGCTGGCTTTTTTCTGCGCCAATACCGATCTTGAAGACAGATTTGCATTGCTGATCCGTTATCTTGACCGGCAACTCAGCGATGCGACATCTCGTCAATGCGAAATGATGTTGCCTTTATTACAGCGTGATCAACCACTTGCGTACGGCGAGTTAGCAGCCGCGCTTGGGGTCGCGAATGCAACCGTGAGTAAGTCCCTTAAAGCGGCGGGCTGGGAGCTTATCGAGGCATTGTTGGCCGAGTTTCAGCAAACTGTGGGGGCACACGTATGATGGCCTTCCTTTCTTTGCTGGTTCCCTTGTTACTGACCCACCTTATTTATGATTTCTATCTACAGCCTGCGAATTGGTGGGCGAAATCGACACCACGCGCACGAATACTGGATTGGGCGGTTGCACCGCTCCTCTACGGTTTATGTTTACTGGTGCCAGCGGTGTTTTGGACCCAGCACGTTTCGCCGCTATTGGGTGTATTGCTGGTTGGCATGATCACTAAGTGTGTGGTGGCAGTGTTTGATGGCCAACTCGTCGCGCAGTCATCACTGGCCCGTTTCACGGTGAGCCAAGGCATACACCTTTTGGTACTAGGGCTAATTGCCCTGAGTTTTGTGGCGCAGCCACCTTGGGTTGGACTGACCGAGATGCCTCTGTTTAGCGAACTCGTCGTAATTGGCACAGGCTATTTATTGATCTTAAAGCCGACATCAGTATTGATTGGTCACGTGTTACAGCGCTTTACGGTCACGTTGGACTCACCCTCTGATCATCAACACAATTATCATGGCCTCGTGGCTGCGGGGGCGTTGATTGGCTATTTAGAGCGTATTCTGATCCTGACCTTTACCTTGCTTGGCAGCTATACCGCTGTCGGTTTTGTGCTGGCAGCCAAGTCGATTTTCCGCTTTGGTGAGCTGACGCGTTCTGCCGATCGCAGCCTAACTGAATACGTTTTAATTGGTTCGTTATTGTCGGTAGTGATCACGACATTAGTGGGCGTTGTGATCACACAAAGCCTCACTTTGCTATAATTAGCCTTTTATGGCTAAAAGATAAGAATTAGCTGTTTTAGGCTTATAATACGGACTGGTATTAAGAAACGATGCGTCAGCCAATTGTTTGGCGAACGATAAAAAGAATATTGTTTATTGGAACTTGCTTAATACCCTCAGGTCAGTAAAGAGATGCTTGTTTGTTAAATTACTGTTATGGCTAAATAAACCTGAAGGAAAAGTATGTCCCGACACATTTTACTCACCGGAGCACTGGCGGTGTCCTTGCTCTCAGGGTGCAGTTTTCAAGGAGAGTCACACGTGAAAGCTTCCAGCCCAGGCGAACTGAGTGCGCCTGTCGCGAAAAAAATCCCTCATGAAATGACCATTCACGGCGACACGCGCGTGGATAACTACTATTGGATGCGTGATGATGCACGCCAAGATCCTGACGTGATCGCCCATCTTAATCAAGAAAACGCCTATGCCGATCAGGTGCTCGCGCACACTGAGCCAATGCAGGCCAAACTATTCGATGAAATCAAGGGGCGTATCGTCAAAGACGATGCCTCGGTCCCGGTCAAAAAAGGCAGTTATTTCTATTCCAGCGAAGTGGAAGGCGATAATGAATACCGCACTTACGTGCGTGCGAAAGACTTTGCCGGCACCGACAAAACGGTAATTTTGGATGTCAATGCGCTCGCGAAAGGGCATGAGTTTTACAGCATTGGCCAATTGAGCGTCAGCCCAAACGAAAACTTATTGGCCTATGGGGAAGATACCCTTAGCCGCCGCGTTTATACCATTCAAGTCAAAGACCTCACCACCGGTGAGTACCTCGATGATAAGATTGAAGGCGCCTCGAGCAGTATTGTGTGGCAGAACGACAACCAAGCCTTCTACTATATCAAAAAAGACCCGCAAACCTTGCTGGGGTATCAGGTGTATCGCCACCGTTTGGGCACCCCGCAATCCGCTGATGCGTTAATTTACGAAGAAACGGATACCAGCTACTACACCGGCTTGAGCAAAAGCAAAGACGGTGAGCAAATCTTTATTTGGCACGCTAGCACTGAAACCAGCGGCGTATCGCTCGTGGATGCCAATGATCCAAATGCCACCGCCGAAGCATTTTATCCGCGAGAAACTGGCATCGAATATGAAGTGGCAAAGCGTGGTGAGTGGTATTACATCTATACCAACTATCAAGCGGTGAACTTTCGCTTGATGAAGGTACACCAAAGCGAGCGTGACGATCGTAGCCAATGGCAAGATGTGATCGCGCCAAACGATAAGGTGCAGTTGGTTGATTTTACGCTATTTGATAACCACTTGGTCTATGAGCAGCGCGAAAATGGCTTGCCGCGTACTACGGTGCGCAACCTCACCACTGGGGAGGAATATCAGCTTACGTTTAATGACTCGGCCTATGCGTCTTACCTGACCGGCAATGCAGAAATGGACAACTCTGCGGTGCGCGTGTATTACACCAGCTTGACCACGCCGGGCACGTATTATGAGTTTGACTTGGCGTCGGGCGAGCGTGACATGCTCAAACAAAACCAAGTGCTGGGCGATTTCAACCCAGACAACTACCAATCCGAGCGGTTGATGATCACCGCACGCGATGGCGCGCAAGTGCCTGTGTCTTTGGTGTACCGTAAAGATCGCTTCAAAAAAGACGGCACCAATCCACTCTATCAATACGGCTATGGCTCGTACGGCGCGACCATGGAGCCCATGTTCTCTACCACGCGGTTAACCCTGCTAGATCGCGGTTTTGTCTTTGCTATAGCCCATATTCGTGGCTCTGAAATGCTAGGTCGCCCTTGGTATGACGATGGTAAAAAGCTTACCAAAAAGAATACCTTTAACGACTTTATTGATGTGACCAAAGCGCTGACTGCGCAAGGCTATGGCGATAAAGACAAGGTGTTTGCGGTCGGCGGCTCAGCAGGTGGCTTGTTAATGGGGGCGATCATCAACCAAGCGCCAGAGCTTTATTTAGGGGTGGCCGCGCATGTGCCGTTTGTCGATATCGTCACCACCATGTTGGATGAGTCGATTCCATTGACCACCAACGAGTATGACGAGTGGGGCAACCCGAATGACAAAACCTACTATGAGTACATGCTCAGCTATTCACCATATGACAACGTCAGCGCGCAAGATTATCCCAACTTGTTGGTCACCACAGGCCTGCATGACTCACAAGTGCAGTACTTTGAACCAATGAAATGGGTCGCGAAACTACGTGAGTTCAAAACCGACAACCATACGTTGGTGTTTAAAACCGATATGGAAGCCGGCCACGGCGGCGCGTCGGGGCGCTTTAAGCGGATTAAAGAAGATGCATTGGAATATGCTTTCTTCTTCGACTTGCTCGACAAGCAGGATGAACAATAGCTTGCCTTAGAGTGTACTGACTTATGGTTGAGGTATGAGCCTCAACCATAATGATTGGCGTGTGGCAGTTTATGATATAGCTTTGGTTTTTAGTTCCT
The DNA here is from genome assembly GCF_001995955.1 of Salinivibrio sp. PR6. Lineage (NCBI taxonomy): Bacteria > Pseudomonadati > Pseudomonadota > Gammaproteobacteria > Vibrionales > Vibrionaceae > Salinivibrio > Salinivibrio sp. PR6. The sequence continues at coordinate 53,845 of NZ_MUFA01000015.1, forward strand.
CTTTCATGAGCCGTACTGATGGTATTGCACATAATAACGTGACTAGGGTTAAGCCCATCAGTACCGGTTGAAATGATGCCGAGTGTGCGCCCTGCACATACAGTATCGCGACCATCGCCGGTCCGACAGAGGCACCCAGCAAGGTCAGGATCCGCGATAACGCACTGGCATCCGGGGTTTGTGTGGGTTCCAAGTCATGATAGGCATGCGACATCCCCAACAAGGTCAACAACCCAATCCCGGCCCCACGCAGAACCATGGTCAACGCGATGAGGGGATCGCTTCCCTGAATGTCCGGCCACAGAAACGGCACGGTTCCCAGGACAGCAAGGCCGCAGCCCAGCAACGCGGTATTCCCGACGCCAAGCCGCTCACACAGGGTTTTCAGGTAGGGACGGGAAATCAACGCCCCGAGGCCATGTGCGCCGACCCATACACTGGCCAGCCATTCACTGTGTCCAAATCCCTGAATAAACATCAGGGGCAGCGCAAACAGCCCACCGTAAAAACTGATACTTGAAAGAAACAGCAGCCCCACCGAAGCACGAAAGGATCCCACGCTAAAAACCTTTAACCGGATCAGCGACTGCTCGCCACGTTTTCGTGTGTGCCGTACAAACAGGAACAGTAAGCAGGCACCGATTAAAGATGCTCCCGTAGTTTCAAGCCAGCGTCCTCCTCCCTGGTGGCCCAGATCAGACAAGGATGACAGGCTGTACATCAACAAGATCAGTGCCGGCGCGAGCACCATAAACCCAAGTCCGTCAAACCGGTTGTTCGCCTGTGAAGGTGCGCCAGGCTGCCGCGCTTGCTGCAGATCATCTTTGGCGATCATCATCCAGCCCAGCACAGTGGCCACCAGCCCAATCGGCAGGTTAATATAGAAAATCATCCGCCAGTCGCCGATATGAAGGAGGTATCCCGCCAGAAGCGGCCCGGCAATCGGGGCCAGGACCGTCGGCACCGCCATCGTCGCCATCGCCGTTTTCAGCAGCGGTTTACCCACGGTATGGACCAAAACGGTCTGCATTACGGTCATCAGGATCCCGGCCCCAACCCCCTGTACAGCACGGCTCACCAGCAGCCAGTTGATTGTTGGCGAGACTGAACACAACCCGGAGCCTAAAGTGAAAATCACCAGCCCGGTGATCCAGAATGTTTTCGCCCCCCACTGCCGGGTTGCCCAGGCACACACCGTCACCGTCACGGCAGCAACCAGGGTATACAGCACAGAAACCCACTGTATTTGGGTGACAGACGCTGAAAGGCTGGCTGACAGATCTGGCAGCGCCACCCCCAGAATCGTGGCATCGATCAGCGGTAAACAAACCCCGAAGATCAAACTGACGATGACCCAACGCTGCGCTTTGCTGAACACAATGTTTTCAGTATCGTTCGCATTTTTCATACTATGCCTCCATTGCCATCAGCCGTTGTGCTGTATCGCCCTGATGATTCACTTGTGACGAAGGCGTGAAAGATAACACCAGACTCTCCGGGCCGCGGGTATAGAGTCCCGTTTCCAGATAGGTTTCCGGGCGCTCCATTCGCATATCCCGGAGAGAATCGAAAATGATATTCGCCGTGACTTCCAGCTGGAGTAAAGAGAAGGCCGCGCCGAGACACATATGCATCCCACCGCCAAATGCGAGGTGCCTTTTCTTCTTGCCGGCATCGCCTTGCACCGTATTCTTACGGCGCTCCAGATTAAACTGCGCCGGCTGCGGAAAAACATTTGGATCCCGATTTGCAGCGCCAATCATGCAATAGACATAAGCACCTTTCGGGATCGGGATCCCTGAGATACAAACATCTTCACTTACCTCCCGTGGAATTAACTGCACCGGCGACGTCAGCCGCAACGTTTCCTCTAGCGCATCACGGATCAAACGGCGATCGTTCACGACCTCATCCAAAGCGCCGGGCTCGGACAACAGATGCTTGATCATCATTGCCAGGGTTTTGTCCGCCGGCTCGGTCGCTGCTAACAGGATATTCAGACACAACGCTGTGATTTCAGGAGTCGACATATTTAATGCAGGCTCGGCATTACCGCATAGCATAGAAATGAAATCATTCTGCGGCCGTTGACGACGACTTTCCACCAAGGGGGTGATCAATGAAATCAATTGCTTGCTACAATCTAGGCTATGTGTTTTCTGTTGCTCAGTCTGATCAAAGTGGGTAATAAATTCGGCAACCCCTTTGTGCCAGTCGGCAATATCCCGATAGTTCTCCGTCGGCAGTCCCAAAATACCCAGCGTCACCAAGACGGCATAATCCCGGCCGAAGTCATTCACCAAGTCGATTTTTCCACGGGAGAGAAAGGGGGCCAGTAAGTCATGGGTGATCTGTTGAATCATGGGTTCGTACTGATTGACGAAATAATCCTTTGCCAGACCGCGCATGACCAGTTTGCGCTTGGCTGCATGCTCTTCACCTTCCATCTGCGCGAGGACACGATCTCCCATCACCGGCTCCGCCCTGACCATCAACGGTTTGGTGGTAAATACCGAAGATTTCAGAATCGCATCAACATCATCGTATTTCCCCACAAAGTAACTCTGATTGGCTTCATCCACATAGATTAAATCCTGTTGATGCAGCGTTTCATAAAAGGGGTATGGATTGGTGAAAAAGTTTGAATCATGGATACTTAACGAGGCTAGCTTTGACATTGTAAGAGGTCCTTCTTGGTCTTATACTCGCTGTTCTGATGCTGACGTGAGAGTAACGATCCCGTAGCTTTGATTTTTTGTCACCTGAATGGGGTAGTGGCCGTGATATAGCCCTTTGCCGATAGGCCACGGGCGATGGTAAAGCAGTGTCGACAGATTCACGTCGAGCAAGGAAGGGGTGTCCAGGAAAAATGGTAGCTCCGCGAAAATATACGGCAGTGCTTTTTGTATCAATTCAGGATCAACATCTTTTTGGCATTGCCCGGTTCCTTTGAGTCGCCCTTTTACAGCCTGGTAGGACATATTCAGGCAGTCTTTCCGGAACCGCGAACATGACTCAAACGCATTCTCAACGGAAGATCTGATTTTCTGATAACGAGGGTGATCCGCATAATGATTAAACTGGATCACTTGAATACCCCTTCCCTCAAAACTTGGGCCCGATAGTACTGCCGCCAGATGGTTTTTATGACGTCGCAGCTCCCGATCCGTTTTCTTGATGGCTTTCTTTTCTTCCATGCCCGTTGCTTTCAACAGACGAGACGCTTCCTCAACACAAGGCAGCAACAAATCGATATGCTCAAAATGCGCTGCCGCCCATGTCACCAAAGCGGTGACATAGGCTTTTGAGAAACGGGAATTAAACGGGTTGATCCCTACCAGCGCATGATCGCGCTGGTCAATAATGACATTGCAGTGTGACGTTTGACCGGTAACATCAAAGGACGCTTTCAATATGTTCTCACCCGGAAATGAACATACAGGTGGCAATGGGCACGCCTTGTTCGCTGAAGTTGAAATAGATAACTGACTCATGTCTCACTCATGTAATTGTTTATAATAGAAAAGTGTATTTTGCTTGCATGATCGGAGCTCGATGACTCGCCATGTCTATATTCTCGAGTTACTATCTATACTAGGAATGGAACTGGGTGAATTTCGTATATATGGCAAAAAGTATCGAGAATCAGTCAATCCGCCATGATCCGTCCATGGAGCCCATGACGCATCTGGGTTTGAACGAACAAACGCCGATCCGGGCTATCGCCAAACAGGTCGTTGAGCGGGCGGACGTCGAGCTCCATCACCATCCCTGGGGACAAATGGTGTTCTCTGATACTGGCGTCGTACAGGTCAAAACCCCGCAGGTTGCGTACTTGGTGCCGCCGCAACATGCAGTCTGGATCCCCCCTGGTGTTGCCCATGACTCCTCACTACTTGAAAAGGCAGAAATATTCTCGGTCTATATGTTCCAAACTAATTGTTACTTTCACGGCGAAACATGGCGTAAAGAGTGGGGAGTCTGTCGCTGTTTTCAGGTCAGTACTTTGCTCAGTGAATTAGTCAGGCGTATTGCAACTCAGACGACCGAAAAGATCGGAGAGCAGACATACAGTGCAATGTGCACACTCATAAGCTCAGAAGTGAGGCAAGCTAAAAAAGTCGCTCTTGGCCTACCTATGCCGGAAGATAAACGGTTGCGACATTTATGCGACTTATTTATTCAGTCACCATTACAAACGACAACACTGTCTGCCCTCGCGGGTCAAGTAGGCGCAAGTGAGAGCACGGTTGCGAGGCTATTTAGACAGGAATTACAAATGACGTTTAGGCAGTGGAAACATCAAGCTCTTTTGTCGAAGGCTATCGATATGGCGGCGATGAGAGTGCCAACGGGTATCATAGCCCAAGAGCTGGGCTATGCGACTCATAGTGCGTTTTCTTATATGGTAACGTCTTTGGTTGGTAAGCCACCTAAAGCATTTTTATATCAAGATAAAAATGACGATAGTACGCCTAAAATGAACAAGTAGCGTGTTTTACCATTCTTTTACAAGACCTTAGTTTTAAAAGTGAGGGTCTCGATTTAACATTGTCTCTCCGCATCTTCGCGCTTGATCACTTTGTGGCCTTCTTCGGTCACGCCATTTTTCCAATAGCTGCTGATGTAGATAAACTCACGCTCGACGTCATGGTCATTGCGGAAATATTGGCGCAGCGCGCGCATACTTTCAAATTCACAGGCACACCACACGGACACTTGCCCCGCTAACCAAGGCTGTGCTTTTACCGTTTCGGCCAATGTCGGTGTGGTTAGCCAAATAATCTCCATGCCAGCGGGAGCGTCGAGTGGTTGGGCATCTTCCTCGGCATCGAGCTGAACCACCGCATAGCCTTTGGCATCGCGAGGCAAGGTTTTGATCTTGGCTGATAGCGCGGGCAACGCGGTCATATCGGCAACCATAAAGAACCAATCCGCATCTTGATTAATCGGCGCAATCGTCCCAGGGCCGGCAATGTTAATGGTATCACCTACTTGGGCATTCAGTGCCCAGCGCGCGGCAAAGCCACAGTCGGCTTGCTCGATTTGATGGCGAACCATATCCACTTCAATTTGCTGCTGGTCAGGCATAAAGCGGCGAATGGTGTAAGTGCGCATCACAGGGCGCTCGCCTTCTGCTAATCCGCTCAGATCTGTGCTTCCCGCTTTATCAAACAGCAGCTTGATATAGCCGCCTTCACACTCCGCTGGGAAGCCCGCGAAGGCGTCGCTTTGTAAGGTCAAGCGTTGCATATTAGGTGTGACGGTTTGGGTATCGATAACGTGAGTGAGGTGATAGTTTGGCTGTTTCATATTATCTAACTTAAAATCATTATCATTTACAACTATCATACCATCAGGATATGGAATGTGTAAGTGCTTTACATTGGTTTACGCTTCTTCGCTGGGCAAGACCGTGAGAAATGGGTAAGATGACGGCACAATATTATTACTAAAAAACAATTAGATGGAGCAAAAATGAAGAAAGTCATACTCACGGGCGCGGTGGCGGTGCTGCTGTCGTTGAACGTCTCGGCCTCTGAGCTCAAGCCGATCATGAAAGAAATGAAAATGACCTTTAAAGAGGCGGCGAGCGCACAAAGTATCGAAGCCATGCAAGCGCCGGTTGCGAAACTAGAAACCTTGGTCGCGAAAGCCAAAGCAGGTAGCTACCCACCGGAAAAAGCGGATATCTTTATGGAAGGGTTCGATAAATTGGCGGTGACCTTGGATAAGATTGATACGGCACTGAGCGAAGGCGATCTCGACCAAGCAAAACAAGGGATGCGCCAAATCGATGCCTTGCGTGAAGAGTACCACGACAAACGCAACCCAAGCATTTGGCAGCGTTTGTTCGGTTAATAGCCGAATAATAGGAATATAACGATAGCGAGTGCACGATGGCGACTCAAAAAACGATTTTGCGTTATCGCTCGCTGTCGGTGGCGTCTGCATTTGAGAAAGAGCAGGCGCTGATCCGCCGGATAGAGCAGGGCGAACTCAACGAGGCATTACTGCTTTGGCAGCCTGATGCGCAAACCTTGGTACTGCCGGCGGGCCAAAAATGGCCACAAACCCCTGAGTTGCGCCGCGCGTTATCAGCGTTAGGTTGGCAAGTGCATAACCGCCAAACAGGTGGGGCGCCGGTACCTCAACTGCCAGGGGTGATTAACGTGTCTTATCTGACGGTGTGGCCTGCTAACACGCCTTATCATATCCAGACGGCTTATCAGTATTTTTGCACCATTTTACAGTCTTTTTTCCATCAGTTAGGCATTGTGACGACGGTGGGCGACACGCCCGGTTCGTATTGTGATGGTGACTACAACCTCAATATTGCCGGCAAAAAAGTGGTGGGAACCGCCCAGCGTATCCTGCGCTTAGGTGCGGGCGATGCCAAACAAACGGTGATGCTGGCGCAAGCGTGTTTGCTGATTGATGCGGATTGCCAACATATTGTTGCCCCTGTATCGCTGTGTAATCAGCTTTGTGGTCACGTCGATCGCATTGAGGCCGAGGTGCATACTCCATTAGCCGCGCACCTAGATGAACTGCCGGCAACCGAGCAGCTGTTTCAGTTGCTGACTCAAGCGTTTGTGGCGCGCCCGCCACTCGAGGTTGGCAAGGCTTGAGGCCGACGCTCAATATAGTATGCTTAGCCGCAATCGTGCGTAAAACAAATCCCAAGGAGTGAGGAATGCGCGTCCATCTTGTTATTCACGAGGCGTTTGAAGGCCCAGGTGCCATTTTAGATTGGTGTGACGAGCGTGCCTATCATGTGACCACCAGTCATTTGTATCGGGGCGAGAAGTTGCCAGAAAGTGGTGAAGGCATTGATCTGCTGGTGGTACTCGGTGGGCCGCAAAGTCCAGATACGCCACAGTCAGAGTGTCCGCATTTTGATAGTCAGCGCGAGCAAGCGTTGATTAAGCAGTGTATCGAGCAAGGCAGTGCGGTATTAGGGATTTGCCTCGGCGCGCAACTGATTGGTGAAGCCTTGGGCGCACCGTATCAGAAAAGTCCTGAGCCCGAGATTGGCTACTTCCCCATCCAGTTAAGCGAAGATGGCCATATCGACGAGCATATCCCGCACTTTGCGCCGCAAGAAATTGTGGGCCATTGGCACAATGATATGCCGGGGCTGACACCAAATAGTCGTGTACTGGCCAGTAGCGAAGGCTGTCCGCGACAGATCGTGAAGTACGGACCGAGGGTGTATGGTTTTCAATGCCACCTTGAATTGACGCCGCTGGCGGTTGAAGGCTTACTGCACGCCGCCTATCCAGAGGGCGAGGCCGCTAACAAGCGCTTTATTCAAGACCCTGCCTCCATTCGCGCCTTTGATACGGCACCGATGAATGCGCACTTGTTTGCCTTTCTCGATAGCGTGCTAACCGACAACGATCTTGTCACTGAATGGCTGTTTTAAGCGACTGGGTTAGGAGCACGGTAATCGCAACTGTGCTCCGTCTTCGAGGCGCTATCGTCCGAGCGCCATCTATCTTGCGTTAGTGCAACATACCTTCACACACGGTGGTGACATCGTCATCCAATAAACTCAACTCAATGGCTATCTTCATCGCCGCCACCACATCACCCACTGGCATGCTCGGGGCGCGATGCTTACACGCTTGTGCTGGGCTGTAGGGAATATGGATAAAGCCGGCGCGTACCTCAGTATGATGAGCCAGCGCATGCATCAAGCCATAAAACACGTGATTACACACAAAGGTGCCTGCGGTATAAGAAATACTGGCAGGGTGATGCGCTTCGTTTAACGCGTTCACTAAACGGTTGAGCGGCAAGGTAGAGAAATAGGCATTGGGCCCAGATGACACCACCGGCGTGCCATGTGGCTGCTTACCGGCGTTGTCGGGAATAGGCGCATCTTGATAATTGATCGCTACCTTCTCCAAGCTTATCTCAGCGCGACCACCGGCTTGGCCAAGGGCGATCACCATCACCGGACTGAGCGATTCCAACGCGCTATGTAACGTTGGTAAGCTGTCGTCAAAGATGCAGGGCAGCCGCACGGCTTTAACGATGCACTCCTCATTAGGCTGCCAGCCTTCTAATGCGTTTGCCACTTGCCAAGACGGGTTGTCACTCTCGCCGCCGAAAGGTTCAAATCCAGTGATCAATATCGTGTGCATCCAATGCCTCGCGTAAAAAAGCGGTAGAGCTTTACTCTACCGCAGGTTTACAAGCCAATCACGCACTGGTTGCGTTATTCAAACAGATAAAGATAATCCTCATAACCCGCCTCGGCCATTTTATCGACCGGCACAAAGCGCATCGCGGCTGAGTTCATGCAATAGCGCAAGCCGGTGGGGGCGGGGCCATCTTCAAACACATGGCCAAGGTGCGAATCGGCAACCTTGCTACGAACCTCGGTGCGCGTGTAGAACAGGGAGTTATCCGGCTTGGTAACCACATACTGCTCATTGATGGGCTGTGTGAAGCTCGGCCAGCCGGTACCGGATTTGTACTTATGGGTGGAGGAGAACAGCGGCTCACCCGAAACAATATCTACATAAATCCCGGCTTGCTTGTTGTCCCAATATCGATTGCGGAACGCGGGTTCAGTGCCGTCTTCTTGCGTGACTTCGTATTCAATATCTGACAACATCGCGCGAATTTTTTCATCCGAGGGGCGCGAGTAGCGGGTGTTCGTTGCTGTCATCTCTTCCGCTTTTTGCGCATCAATCATTTCTCGCAAGGTGACCGGATTGTCTTTGCGATCGTCACCAAAAATCTCGTCCAGATATTGGTCGCGCCCTGATGCATAGCGGTAGTAGCTATAGCGAATGCTGTGGTTTTTGTAGTAATCCTGATGATAGCTTTCTGCTGGCCAGAATTTCTCGAACGGGATCAGCTCGGTTTTCAGCGGCTTTTTGAACACGCCTAACGCTTCAATTTCCGCCATAAAATCCGCGGCAATTTGTTTTTGTGTTTCAGAGCGATAAAAGATCGCGGGACGATATTGCGGGCCACGGTCAACGAACGAGCCTTGGTCATCGGTGGGGTCGATATGACGGAAAAACTGATCGAGCACCTGTTCGTAATCCACGACTTTTGGATCATAGGTGACATCAATCACCTCAATGTGGCCACTGGTGCCGGACGAAACCTCTTTATAGGTGGGATTTTCAAGCTCACCGCCTGAGTAGCCAGATACCACATCAATCACGCCGTCGAGTTTTTCAAGATCAGCTTCCGTACACCAAAAGCAGCCGCCAGCAAGAGTCGCTTTTTGGTAGCCTTGGTCTGTGGTGGCGGTATCTTTCACCGCCGCATAACTTGCTATCGATAGCAAACTGAACGCTGTAAACGCGATAACGCGCCACATTGATTTGTGCTGTTTCATGATCGCCTCGTTATTGGGGTTGGTGAGGATAAAGACCTGCGCGCTAAGCAGAAACTTTCATCCTCTCCCACTTTTCTGTTGTTACAGATAACGTAGCGCAGAAAAGCCCTTAGCGATCACCTACCAAAGCAGCTGACCCAACACTGGGGCAAGCAACACAGTGACCATGCCAGCAATCATCATTACCACACTCGACACCACCCCTTCGGCATGGCCTATCTGATAGGCTTTAGCGGTGCCCGCTCCGTGTGCTGACGCCCCCAAACTTGCGCCGCGGCCTAAGCGCGAGCGAATCGCAATCACGGTCAAAATACTTTCACCAATCGCCATGCCAATCACCCCAGTGAGAACCACAAACAGGGCGGTGAGATCGCTTTGCCCGCCAATCGCTTTGGTGGCTTCTACAGCAAAAGGGGTGGTGATTGAGCGCATCGCCAAACTGCGTTGCAGCAGTTCAGATAGCTCAAACACCCGCGCTAGCACCACGGTACTGGTAATGGCGACCAGCACAGACACTGTGACGCCTATCGATAGTGACAACCAATGGCGGCGGATGAGCGCGCGGTTATCATACACGGGGATCGCAAACGCTACAGTCGCCGGGCCCAGCAGCCACAGCAGCCAGTACGATTGCGCCATGTAGTCTTGATACGGGATATTAAACCCAACCACCACCGCCACAATCAGCAAGGGCGCGAGCAACAATGGCATTACCAGAATGGAGGGGTGACGGCGATACAGCCATTTGCTCATGTAATAAAAGCCAAGGGTCATTAAAAAGCAAGTAACGCTTAATAACGAGGCGTGAAGCCAAGCAGGTAAAGACATCATGGCTTAGCACTCCGGTTTTAGATCAGGATGATGCGTGTGATGATGATTACTGCGGCGGCGGGCCATTTTAACCTCAAAACGATACACCTTATCGACCACCCAAGCGGTTGATGCAATTACCATCGCGGTACTTAAAATCAGTACAACCATGATCTTACCGCCTTCTTGCAGCAATAAATCTTGGTAGTTGACCACCGCCACTACCGCCGGCACAAAAAACAGCAACATCTCGGCTAACAGCCACGCTGCCCCGCGACGTAACCAATCGGCACGGACAATTTTCAACATTAATGCACCTAACAACAGCAACATACCGGTGAGGTTGGCCGGTAGTGGAATAGCAAAGGTTGTGACCAACCAATCAGACAAAAACCAAATGCCTGCTAAGACAAAGACTTGCAGTAAGGTAAGTAAGGTGTTTTTAATCAATTGCATCGAAGGCGTGCCAAGAATCTGTGAGATGGCTCATAGTTTACGTCTTGGCAGAGAGTGAATAAAGTGACTTTTTTTTATTTAAACTATGCCAAAATGGCATGATTTGTTGAGCGATAAAGCTGCGTTAGCGACGACCCAGTCCCGTGAGGAATCAGTTTTTCGTCATACATGCCTGGCAATAAAAGTGAAACTATGTTTTCATATAACTCCTTAAAAATAATTTATAGTTTCATTTTTATGGGCAGTCCGTCATGTTGTCTTTGAC
>NZ_MUFA01000016.1:0-60882 GCF_001995955.1 Salinivibrio sp. PR6
CGCACACGTTGACGCACACGTTGACTGCCCAGGACACGCTGACTATGTGAAAAACATGATCACCGGTGCGGCGCAGATGGACGGTGGTATCCTGGTTGTAGCAGCAACTGATGGCCCAATGCCACAGACGCGTGAGCACATCCTACTTGGCCGTCAGGTTGGTATTCCAAACATCATCGTGTTCATGAACAAATGTGACATGGTTGATGATGAAGAGCTGCTTGAGCTGGTTGAAATGGAAGTACGTGAACTACTTTCAGAGTACGACTTCCCAGGTGACGACTGCCCAGTAATCCAAGGTTCAGCGCTGGGTGCCCTGAACGGTGAAGAGCAGTGGGAGCAGAAGATCGTTGAGCTATCTGAAGCGCTGGATTCTTACATCCCAGAGCCAGAGCGTGCGATCGACAAGCCGTTCATCCTGCCAATCGAAGACGTATTCTCAATCCAAGGCCGTGGTACTGTTGTCACTGGTCGTGTTGAGCAAGGYATCATCACTGTRGGTGACGACGTTGAAATCGTGGGCATGAAAGACACCRCSAAGACCACKTGTACTGGTGTTGARATGTTCCGTAAGCTTCTAGACGAAGGCCGTGCGGGTGAGAACGTTGGTGTTCTTCTGCGTGGTACTAAGCGTGACGAAGTAGAGCGTGGTCAAGTACTGGCGAAGCCTGGTTCAATCACTCCGCACACCAAGTTCGAGTCAGAAGTATACGTACTGGGCAAAGACGAAGGTGGCCGTCATACGCCGTTCTTCAAAGGCTATCGTCCACAGTTCTACTTCCGTACGACTGACGTGACCGGTACTATCGAGCTGCCAGAAGGCGTTGAGATGGTAATGCCTGGTGACAACATCAAGATGGTTGTTCACTGGTTCAATCACTCCGCACACCAAGTTCGAGTCAGAAGTATACGTACTGGGCAAAGACGAAGGTGGCCGTCATACGCCGTTCTTCAAAGGCTATCGTCCACAGTTCTACTTCCGTACGACTGACGTGACCGGTACTATCGAGCTGCCAGAAGGCGTTGAGATGGTAATGCCTGGTGACAACATCAAGATGGTTGTTACGCTCATCGCACCTATCGCGATGGACGAAGGCCTACGTTTCGCTATCCGTGAAGGTGGCCGTACTGTAGGCGCTGGTGTTGTTGCTAACATCATTGAATAATGATTTGACGAAACACTAGTAAAAAGGGCATCATTTGATGCCCTTTTTCTGCGTTTGACGCTCCTATTGGTGTGAATTTAGCCAGCAGTCGTTAGCAAGCGCAGAGTTTAGTGATCGTATCGTGCTTGATTGAGGCGTTATGGTCACCATGTGCCTTTGCCAAACACTGATTGTGGATGGCTGAAAAGGCACTGCCGTCTATGTAGACTTGTTACAGGTAGAATGTATGAAAGCGAACGCTGAGACCCAATCCGGTTCGATGGACATCCTTAAATGGGGTGTTGTTTTTGTCCTATTGGCCGCAGCCGTGATAGGGAATAGCCTGTACAGTGACGTGTCTGTGGTAGTGCGAGCTGCTGCCGTGGTGGTATTGGTTGCCGCTGCCGGTGGTGTCGCTGCACTCACGATGAAAGGAAAAGCTGCGATCACGTTTGCACGCGAATCGCGTATGGAAGTGCGTAAAGTGATTTGGCCAACCCGCCAAGAGACTTTACAGACTTCTCTCATCGTTCTGGCTGTTACTGTTGTTATGGCGCTCATCTTGTGGGGCGTTGACGGAATCATGGTCCGTCTAGTCCGCCTAATCACTGGCGTGTGAGGTAAAAGTACATGAGCGAAGCTCCCAAAAAACGTTGGTATGTGGTCCAGGCTTTCTCTGGTTTTGAAAGCCGTGTTGCGCAGTCACTGCGCGAACATATCAAAATGCACGAAATGGAAGACTATTTCGGGGAAGTCTTGGTGCCAACCGAAGAAGTGGTTGAAATGCGCCAGGGACAACGTCGCAAGAGCGAGCGTAAATTCTTCCCAGGTTATGTGCTCGTCCAAATGGTGATGAACGATGAATCTTGGCACTTGGTACGTGGTGTGCCACGTGTGATGGGTTTCATTGGTGGCACCTCAGATCGCCCAGCACCTATTTCTGATAAAGAAGCGGACTCTATTCTCAATCGCTTAGAAAAAGCGAGCGAGTCTCCGGTTCATAAAACCGTGTTTGAAGCGGGCGAAGTGGTGCGTGTGACCGAAGGACCGTTTGCAGACTTTAATGGTGTCGTAGAGCAAGTTGACTACGATAAGAACCGCCTTAAAGTCTCGGTGTCTATATTCGGCCGTGCGACCCCTGTTGAGCTTGAGTTTGGCCAGGTAGAAAAAACCTGATCAAAAAAGCACCGCTAATGGTTGGCAAGGGCGCGAAATTTGACTATAATTTCGCGCCCTTTTGTTAAACGGGGAGTTTATCGCGAGATAGACGTTAGTACCCAAAATAAGGTAATTGAATAATGGCAAAGAAAGTAGAAGCTTACATCAAGCTGCAAGTTGCAGCGGGTGCAGCTAACCCATCGCCACCGGTTGGTCCTGCTCTGGGTCAACACGGTGTGAACATCATGGAGTTCTGTAAAGCGTTTAACGCGAAGACCGAATCTATCGAGAAAGGTCTACCAACTCCAGTTGTTATCACTGTATACAGTGACCGTTCTTTCACCTTCGTAACCAAGACTCCGCCAGCCGCGATTCTTCTTAAGAAAGCAGCAGGCGTGAAATCTGGTTCAGGTCGTCCGAACACTGAAAAAGTGGGTACCGTGACTGACGCGCAGATCCAAGAGATCGCAGAAACCAAAGCGGCAGACATGACCGGTGCGGACATCGAAGCGATGAAACGCTCCATTGCGGGTACTGCCCGTTCAATGGGCCTGAACGTAGAGGGTTAAGACAATGGCTAAAATGACTAAGCGCATGCGCGTAATCCGCGAAAAAGTTGATGTGACCAAAGAGTACGACATCAACGAAGCCGTTGCTCTACTGAAGGAACTGGCGACTGCAAAATTCGTTGAAAGTGTTGATGTTTCTGTCAACCTTGGCATCGATGCTCGTAAATCAGACCAAAACGTTCGTGGCGCGACTGTACTGCCTAACGGTACAGGCCGTGACATCCGTGTTGCTGTGTTCACACAAGGTGCGAACGCTGACGCGGCGAAAGAAGCGGGTGCTGATATCGTAGGTATGGAAGATCTTGCTGAGCAAGTGAAGAAAGGCGAAATGAACTTTGACGTCGTCGTCGCTTCACCAGACGCAATGCGCGTTGTTGGCCAGCTAGGTACCATCCTAGGCCCACGTGGCCTGATGCCAAACCCGAAAGTGGGTACTGTCACGCCTAACGTTGCTGAAGCGGTTAAAAACGCGAAAGCAGGTCAGGTTCGTTACCGTAATGATAAGAACGGCATCGTTCATACCACCATCGGTAAAGTTGACTTTGACGCAGACAGCCTGAAAGAAAACCTGGAAGCGCTGTTGGTGGCACTGAAGAAGGCGAAGCCAACTTCAGCTAAAGGTACTTACATCAAGAAAGTTAGCCTTTCAACAACCATGGGTGCTGGTGTTTCTCTAGACCAGAACTCTTTGGAAGCAAGCGTTAACTAATTGCGACAAGCGAGTGAGTAGTTTATACTCTCTCGCTTGACAATTTTATGGCTGAGTTTGCCTCGGCAAACTTCGTCCAAGACCGTAGGCGTTCATTACGAACTTAATATTTCCTACGTAGACGGTGCCAGAACATGATAGATTTCTCGTCTTTCTTGGATCTGCACCGTACAAGCTCTCTCTGCAAGGCTGTAGAGAGTGGTGTTAAACAATCCAGGAGCAAATCCAAATGGCTTTAAACCTTCAAGACAAAAAAGCAATTGTTGCTGAAGTCAACGAAGCTGCCAGTGGAGCCCTGTCTGCAGTAGTTGCTGATTCTCGCGGTGTTGCCGTTGACGCAATGACTTCTCTACGTAAACAAGCGCGTGAAGCGGGCGTTTACATGAAAGTTGTGCGTAACACACTGGCTCGCCGTGCAGTTGAAGGCACTGAGTATGAGTGTCTGCAAGACACTTTTGTTGGCCCAACTCTGATTGCGTTTTCTAACGAGCACCCAGGTGCCGCTGCGCGTCTTTTCAAAGACTTCGCAAAAGAAAACAAAGAGTTTGAGGTTAAATCTGCTGCATTCGAAGGCGCGATCACTGACCCAGAGGTACTGGCGACACTGCCAACGTACGACGAAGCAATTGCACGCCTAATGATGGGCTTGAAAGAAGCTTCTGCCGGCAAGCTGGTTCGTACTATCGCCGCTGTTCGCGATCAAAAAGACGCGGCCTAATCGCCCGTTTAATTTGGTTGCTTAATCCTTTTATTGTTGACTTTAAAGAGAATTGTTATGTCTATCACTAACGAGCAAATCCTAGACGCAATTGCAGACATGTCTGTAATGCAAGTTGTTGAGCTTATCGAAGCTATGGAAGAAAAATTCGGCGTATCAGCGGCAGCAGCCGTTGTTGCTGGCGGTGCTGCTGAAGGCGGCGCGGCTGAAGAGCAAACCGAATTTGACGTTATCCTAACTGAAGCGGGTGCGAATAAAGTAGCCGTTATCAAAGCGGTACGTGGCGCAACTGGTCTAGGCCTGAAAGAAGCGAAAGCGCTTGTTGACGGCGCGCCTGCACCTCTGAAAGAAGGTGTTGAGAAAGAAGAAGCTGACGCGCTTAAAGCTCAGCTAGAAGAAGCTGGTGCTTCTGTTGAAGTTAAGTAATTTATACTTAATTTCCTAGCCTGAAAAGGCATTGGCTGGTGGCTAAAAAGCCACCGGCCTTTTTGCGCTGTAGGGCAGTAGTGAAATTTTCACCCCGTTTTATCACTGCTGACCATGCAAAAAAAATCAAAGCAAGCGCTTTGATTTTCCTACACTAAACGGTGGTTGTTTAGTCACTGTCCCTTGTACTGGACAGTTTGGGTCACTTATCAGCGAGCTGAGGAACCCTATGGTTTACTCTTATACCGAGAAAAAGCGTATCCGTAAGGATTTTGGTAAGCGTCCGCAAGTTCTGGACGTGCCATACTTGCTGTCGATCCAGCTTGAATCTTTTAAGAACTTTATCGAGCAGGATCCAGAAGGGCAATACGGTCTTGAAGCTGCCTTTCGCTCTGTCTTTCCAATTCAGAGCTACAACGGCAATTCCGAGCTGCAATACGTTAGCTATCGTCTCGGTGAGCCAGTTTTCGATGTCAAAGAATGCCAAATTCGCGGCGTAACCTATTCGGCCCCACTACGCGTCAAACTGCGCTTGGTGATGTTTGATAAGGATGCCCCGGCTGGTACCGTTAAAGACATCAAAGAACAAGAAGTCTATATGGGCGAAATTCCGCTCATGACTGAAAATGGTACCTTTGTCATCAATGGTACTGAGAGGGTTATCGTATCCCAGCTGCACCGTAGTCCGGGCGTCTTTTTCGACAGCGATAAGGGTAAAACCCATTCCTCAGGAAAAGTGCTATATAACGCACGCGTGATCCCATACCGTGGTTCATGGTTGGATTTCGAATTCGATCCTAAGGATATCGTATACGTTCGTATCGATCGTCGTCGTAAGCTGCCAGCTTCGATTATTCTGCGTGCGCTGGAATACACCACTGAAGAGATCCTAGACCTGTTCTTCGAAAAAGTTGTTTTCGAAGTAAAAGGCAAGTCTCTGGTGATGGAACTGGTGCCTGAGCGTCTACGTGGCGAAACCGCCAGCTTTGATATCGAAGCGGACGGTAAAGTCTACGTGGAGCAGGGTCGTCGAATCACTGCGCGTCATATCCGTCAGTTGACGAAAGATAACGTTGATCACATCGAAGTGCCAGTTGAGTACATTGCGGGCAAGATTTCTGCGCGTGAGTATGTCAATCAGGACACAGGTGAAGTGATTGTCTCGGCTAACCAAGAGGTCAGCCTGGAGACACTGGCGCAGTTGTCGCAAGCAGGTCACAAACGTATCGAAACCCTGTTTACCAATGACCTGGACCATGGCCCGTACATGTCCGATACCTTGCGTATCGACAACACCACGGATCGTCTCACGGCGCTAGTCGAAATCTATCGCATGATGCGTCCTGGCGAGCCGCCAACGCGTGAAGCAGCCGAGCAACTGTTTGAGAGCCTGTTCTTCTCAGATGACCGCTATGATTTATCATCTGTTGGTCGTATGAAGTTCAACAGCTCGTTGGGTCGTGACGACCTCACCGGGCCTGGCGTACTGAGCAAAGAAGACATCATCGAGGTGATGCGTAAACTTATCCATATCCGTAACGGTATTGGTGAAGTGGACGATATTGATCACCTGGGTAACCGCCGTATTCGCTCTGTGGGTGAAATGGCAGAAAACCAGTTCCGTGTTGGTTTGGTACGTGTAGAGCGTGCCGTTAAAGAGCGTTTGAGCTTGGGCGATCTCGATAACGTGATGCCACAAGACTTGATTAACGCCAAGCCTATCTCTGCGGCAGTGAAAGAGTTCTTTGGTTCTTCGCAGCTGTCACAGTTTATGGACCAAAACAACCCATTGTCTGAGGTGACGCATAAGCGTCGTATCTCTGCCTTGGGTCCAGGTGGTCTGACGCGTGAGCGCGCCGGCTTTGAAGTGCGTGACGTTCATGCGACGCACTACGGTCGTCTTTGTCCGATCGAAACACCGGAAGGGCCGAACATCGGTCTGATTAACTCACTGTCTGCGTTTGCGCGTTGCAACGCTTATGGCTTCCTCGAAACACCTTACCGGAAAGTCGTTGACGGTAAAGTGACGGATCAAATCGATTACTTGTCAGCAATTGAAGAAGGTCACTACGTCATTGCGCAGGCAAACGCCGCGTTAAATGAAGATGGCTCATTCACTGACGAACTGATCACGGCCCGTAAGACAGGCGAATCAGGCTTGCACCCACGAGACCATGTCCAGTACATGGACGTTGCGACCAACCAGGTCGTATCGGTGGCTGCTTCTCTGATCCCGTTCCTTGAGCATGACGATGCGAACCGTGCCTTGATGGGCGCGAACATGCAACGTCAGGCCGTGCCAACATTGCGTGCGCAAAAGCCGCTGGTTGGTACGGGTATCGAGCGTAACGTCGCCGTTGACTCGGGTGTTACCGCGGTAGCCAAACGTGGCGGTACCATTCAGTCCGTTGACGCCTCACGTATCGTAGTGAAAGTGAATGAAGATGAATTGGTACCAGGCGAAGCCGGTATCGACATCTACAGCTTGATCAAATACACACGTTCTAACCAGAACACCTGTATTAACCAGCGTCCAACAGTGATGCCGGGCCACGAAGTGGCAAAAGGTGATGTACTGGCTGACGGCCCATCGACTGACTTGGGCGAGCTGGCACTGGGGCAGAACATGCGTATCGCGTTTATGCCGTGGAATGGTTACAACTTTGAGGATTCCATCCTTATTTCTGAGCGTGTTGCTCAGGAAGACCGTTTGACCACTATCCACATTCAAGAGCTGTCTTGTGTGGCGCGTGACACCAAGCTGGGTAGCGAAGAAATCACCGCGGATATTCCAAACGTGGGTGAAGCTGCGCTGTCTAAGCTGGATGAGTCAGGTGTGGTGTATATCGGTGCCGAAGTGAAAGGTGGCGATATCATGGTCGGCAAAGTGACGCCAAAAGGCGAAACACAACTGACACCAGAAGAGAAGCTGCTGCGTGCCATTTTCGGTGAAAAAGCGTCTGACGTGAAAGACTCGTCACTGCGTGTACCGAATGGTGTGTCTGGTACGGTTATCGATGTACAAGTCTTTACTCGCGATGGCGTAGAGAAAGACAAGCGTGCACTCGAAATCGAAGAAATGCAGTTGAAAGAAGCCAAGAAAGACCTGACCGAGGAGTTCTCTATCCTTGAAGGCGGTCTGATGGCGCGTGTTCGCACACTGCTTTCTCAAGCCGGTTATACCGACAACCAGCTCGACGGCATGGATCGTCAGACCATGTTGACGCAAACGCTGGATGATGAAGCACAGCAAACCCAGCTTGAGCAATTGGCTGAGCAATACGACGAAATCAAAGCCGACTTTGATAAGAAATTCGACACCAAGCGTCGCAAGATCACTCAAGGTGATGACCTTGCCCCAGGCGTGTTGAAGATTGTTAAAGTCTACCTTGCGGTGAAACGTCGCATTCAGCCAGGCGATAAGATGGCCGGTCGTCACGGTAACAAAGGTGTTATCTCTAAGATCAACCCGATCGAAGATATGCCTTACGACGAGTCAGGCGAGCCTGTTGACTTAGTGCTGAACCCACTGGGTGTTCCTTCGCGGATGAACATCGGTCAGATCCTAGAAACACACTTGGGTCTGGCGGCGAAAGGTATTGGTGACAAGATCAATCGCATGCTCAAAGAGCAGCAGGAACTGGCGAAATTCCGTGAGTTCTTGCAGAAGGTCTATGATCTGGGTGAGACCCGTCAGGAAGTGGACATCAGTAAACTGACTGACGAGGAAGTTCGCACGTTGATCAATAACCTGCGTGATGGTCTGCCAACCGCGTCTCCTGTCTTTGATGGTGCGCCTGAGCCGGTTGTCAAAGAGCTATTGAAACTGGGTGATTTGCCAGAGTCAGGTCAGCTTGACCTTTACGATGGCCGCACGGGTGAGAAGTTTGAGCGTCCAGTAACCGTGGGTTACATGTACATGCTGAAACTCAACCACCTTGTTGACGATAAGATGCACGCCCGTTCAACAGGCTCTTACAGCTTGGTAACTCAGCAGCCGCTGGGTGGTAAGGCACAGTTCGGTGGTCAGCGCTTCGGTGAGATGGAAGTATGGGCACTGGAAGCATACGGTGCTGCCTATACCCTGCAAGAAATGCTCACCGTGAAGTCGGATGACGTTAATGGCCGTACCAAGATGTATAAAAACATCGTTGATGGCGACCATCGTATGGAGCCGGGCATGCCGGAATCTTTCAACGTATTGCTGAAAGAAATCCGCTCGTTGGGTATCAACATCGAGCTGGAAGACGAGTAAGCCACGCGCTACTCTCTCCGGTAAGAATATGAAGGCGCTGCCGGTCAGCGCCTTTATGGGTCAACTCCTCACAGGAGCCGATTGTGAAAGACTTACTTAAGTTTCTGAAAGCACAACATAAGACCGAAGAATTTGATTCAATCAAGATCGGTCTTGCCTCACCTGACATGATTCGTTCATGGTCGTTTGGTGAAGTGAAAAAGCCAGAAACCATTAACTACCGTACCTTTAAGCCTGAACGTGACGGTTTGTTCTGTGCACGTATCTTTGGCCCGGTCAAAGACTATGAGTGTCTTTGCGGTAAGTACAAGCGCCTCAAGCACCGCGGCGTCATTTGTGAAAAATGTGGCGTTGAAGTTACTCAGACCAAAGTACGCCGTGAGCGTATGGGTCACATTGAGCTGGCTTCTCCTGTTGCCCACATTTGGTTCCTGAAGTCGCTGCCATCGCGCATCGGCTTGCTGATGGACATGCCACTGCGTGACATCGAGCGCGTGCTTTACTTTGAGTCGTACATTGTTATTGAACCAGGCATGACCAACCTCGAGCGTGGTCAGATGATGTCTGAAGAACAATATCTAGACGCACTCGAAGAGTGGGGCGACGAATTTGACGCGCGCATGGGCGCTGAAGCAGTCAAAGCACTGCTGGCGAACATGGATCTGTCGGTTGAGACAGAACAAATGCGTGAGCAGCTCGAAGAGACCAACTCTGAGACCAAGCGTAAGAAGATCACCAAGCGTTTGAAGCTGGTTGAATCCTTCTTGCAATCAGGTAACAACCCTGAGTGGATGATCCTGACCGTGCTGCCTGTGCTGCCGCCGGATCTGCGTCCATTGGTACCGTTGGATGGTGGTCGCTTTGCGACGTCAGATCTTAACGATCTGTATCGCCGCGTGATCAACCGTAACAACCGTTTGAAGCGCCTGCTTGATCTTGCTGCCCCAGACATCATCGTGCGCAACGAAAAGCGCATGCTGCAAGAGTCTGTGGATGCGATGCTGGATAACGGCCGTCGTGGTCGTGCGATCACCGGTTCGAATAAGCGTCCGCTGAAATCGCTGGCTGACATGATCAAAGGTAAGCAGGGTCGTTTCCGTCAGAACCTGCTGGGTAAACGTGTTGATTACTCTGGCCGTTCGGTGATTACCGTGGGTCCATACTTGCGCCTGCATCAGTGTGGTCTGCCAAAGAAAATGGCACTCGAGCTGTTTAAACCGTTTATCTACGGCAAGCTTGAGACCCGTGGTCTGGCGACCACTATCAAAGCCGCCAAGAAGATGGTTGAGCGCGAAGAAGCCGTGGTATGGGATATCTTGGATGAAGTCATCCGTGAACACCCTGTGCTGCTAAACCGTGCACCAACGCTTCACCGTTTGGGTATCCAAGCGTTTGAACCTGTGCTTATCGAAGGTAAGGCGATTCAGCTACACCCATTGGTGTGTGCGGCCTATAACGCCGACTTCGATGGTGACCAGATGGCGGTTCACGTACCGCTGACGCTGGAAGCGCAGCTCGAAGCGCGTGCGTTGATGATGTCAACCAACAACATTCTTTCGCCAGCATCGGGTGATCCTATCATTGTACCGTCTCAGGACGTGGTACTGGGTCTTTATTACATGACCCGTGAGAAGGTGAACGGCAAAGGCGAAGGCATGTACCTGGCAGGCCCAGGCGAAGCTGAAAAAGTTTACCGTACCGGTCATGCTGAACTGCATAGCCGTGTAAAAGTGCGCATCAAGCAAATCGATATCGATGAGATGGGTGCACGCACTGAGAAAGAAGCGCTCGTCGATACCACCGTCGGTCGTGCCATGCTGTGGACTATTGTTCCAGACGGCCTGCCCTACGAGTTGGTTAACCAGCCGCTAGGCAAAAAGCAAATCTCTAATTTGCTCAACACGTGCTACCGTAAGCTGGGTCTGAAAGATACGGTTATCTTTGCTGACCAAATCATGTACACAGGTTTTGCTTATTCCGCGCTATCGGGCACCTCTGTCGGCATCGACGACATGGTGATCCCACAAGCGAAATACGATCTGATTGAAGCGGCTGAAAGCGAAGTTGCGGAAATCCAAGAGCAATTCCAGTCGGGTCTGGTGACCGCTGGTGAGCGCTATAACAAAGTGATCGATATTTGGGCGGCGGCGAACGAGCAAGTCGCGAAAGCCATGATGGATAACCTGTCTAATGAGACAGTGATTAACCGTGACGGTGAAGAAGAGACGCAAAGCTCGTTCAACAGCGTATACATGATGGCCGATTCAGGGGCGCGTGGTTCTGCCGCACAGATCCGTCAGCTGGCGGGTATGCGTGGTCTGATGGCGAAACCGGATGGTTCTATCATCGAAACGCCGATCACCGCGAACTTCCGTGAAGGTCTGAACGTACTACAGTACTTTATCTCTACGCACGGTGCGCGTAAGGGTCTCGCCGATACCGCACTGAAGACAGCGAACTCAGGTTACCTGACGCGTCGCCTGGTTGACGTTGCCCAAGACGTGGTGGTGACCGAAACCGATTGTGGTACCGAAGGTGGTATCCACATGATGGCGGTTATCGAAGGTGGCGACGTAAAAGAAGCCCTGCGTGAGCGTGTGCTGGGTCGTGTCGTGGCTGAAGATGTGCTTAAGCCGGGCACAGAAGAAGTGCTGGCGCCACGTAACACCCTGTTGGACGAGAAATGGTGTGACATTCTTGAGCACCACTCTGTCGACAAGGTAAAAGTGCGCTCTGTCGTGACCTGTGAAACTGACTTTGGTTGCTGTGCGAACTGTTACGGCCGTGACTTGGCACGTGGTCATTTGGTTAACCACGGTGAGTCTGTGGGCGTTATCGCCGCACAGTCTATCGGTGAGCCAGGCACACAGCTGACCATGCGTACCTTCCACATCGGTGGTGCGGCATCGCGTGCAGCAGCAGAAAACAACATCCAGGTGAAGAACAAAGGTTCTATGCACCTGCACAATGTGAAATCTGTGACCAATAGCGACGGTAAGCTAGTGATTACCTCGCGTGCGTCAGAGATGACCATTGTGGATGAGTTTGGCCGTACCAAAGAGAGCTACAAAGTCCCTTACGGTGCCATGCTGAGCAAGCAAGACGGCGAAGCCGTTGAAGCCGGCGACGTGGTAGCTAACTGGGACCCACACACCATGCCAATCATCACTGAGGTAGAAGGTAGCCTTCGCTTCGTGGATATGATTGATGGTGCGACTATGCAGCGTCAAACGGACGAGCTCACGGGTCTGTCTTCTATCGTGGTTATGGATGCCTCTGAGCGCCCATCATCCGGTAAAGACAAGCGTCCTGCGGTGAAGTTGGTGGATGCACAAGGCAACGATGTGATGGTACCTGGCACTGATATGCCAGTTCAGTACTTCTTGCCTGGTAAAGCGATCGTTCAACTGGACGACGGCGCAAGCGTTGGTATTGGTGACACCCTTGCTCGTATCCCGCAAGAAAGCGGCGGTACCAAGGATATCACTGGTGGTCTACCACGTGTTGCTGACCTGTTTGAAGCACGTAAGCCAAAAGAGCCTGCTATCTTGGCAGAGATCACAGGTACTGTTTCCTTCGGTAAAGAAACCAAAGGTAAGCGCCGCCTGATTATCACGCCAGAAGAGGGTAAAGCTTACGAAGAGATGATTCCAAAATGGCGTCAGCTCAACGTATTCGAAGGTGAAAAAGTCGAGAAAGGTGATGTGATCGCAGACGGTCCTGAATCACCACACGACATTCTGCGTTTGCGTGGTATTCACGCGGTAGCAGAATACATCACTAACGAAGTCCAAGACGTTTACCGTCTGCAGGGTGTTAAGATCAACGATAAGCACATCGAGACCATCGTGCGTCAGATGCTGCGTAAAGTGACCATTAAGTCTGCCGGTGATACGGAGTTCTTGGAAGGCGAGCAGGTGGAATACTCACGTGTGATGATTGCTAACCGTGATCTCGAAGCGGAAGGCAAGCAGCCGGCGACCTTTGGTCGTGATCTGCTGGGTATCACCAAAGCCTCGTTGGCGACTGAGTCATTCATCTCAGCGGCATCGTTCCAGGAAACCACGCGCGTGCTGACTGAAGCAGCCGTGGCAGGTAAGCGTGATGACTTGCGTGGTCTGAAAGAGAACGTGATTGTGGGTCGTCTGATCCCAGCCGGTACCGGCTTCGCGTATCACAAAGACCGTCAAGCAAAACGTGCCGAGCCAGAGCAGCCAGTAGCCCCTCAGGTCGATGCAGAGCAAGCTTCGCAAGATCTTGCTGCGCTACTGAACGCGGGTCTGAACGACGATAGCTAAGCGTGGAAGCGTTGATAATATCAACGCCCACAGCGAAATAAAAAGGCACCTCTTCGGAGGTGCCTTTTGTTTATCTGGCGTGTGGGGTTGTCAGTGACGACAGCAACAAAAAAGCCGCCTAGGTTGGCGGCGTTATACAGCTGACAGGCAGGTTGACTTACGCACCCGGTGGGTGAGCAAGGCTGTCGGCAATGACGCGAATTAGGGTATCTTCTAACTCAAAACGCTGCTCTAACCACTCACCAATCGCAGACATATCTTGATCGAACTCCGTGGCGTCATAATCATCATCGTCGAGGTCGATCGCGCTAAATTTATCGTTGTAGTCCAACAGTGGATCGGTCGTATCGACAATACGGAAATAGAGGTTGTCGGTCTCTTTGGTGGCAGAGAAGCCTGTCGACTGCCAACGCTCCATGACCATGTTATAAATTTTGAAGTGACCGGTGGAGATGTAATCGACTAGGTAGTCACAAAAACGGTCAAGCTCGGCTTTGGTTGGCAAGGCTTGCTTCTTTTTCGCGGCCACGCCGGCCACATTGTAATACTCCACCAACAGTTGGCGACGTAGCTCGAGCCAGTAATCGATAACCTCGTCGTAACCGCTCCATTGTGCTTTGGTTCGTTCGAGTTGTCTCAGCATGATCGGTATCCTCGTGATCGATCAGCGAATGAATGGCACTATAAAAGGCCAGCTGAAAATTAACGGGCTGCTCAATCCTTTGCATCACGTTATAAAGCTAGATTGCCAGTATTCAAGTATAGCTGCAAGGCTAAGGAAGTGACCATGTCTCAGAATCAACAAGCCGTCTATGTGTGCGCGATTACCAAGGGCAAACTCTGGCTACCCAAAGGAGAGCTGCCATGTATCCCCTTGTCGCAGTTACCCTTTTCTGGCGGTGAAACCGTAACAGTCGGTGATTATCAGCACACGCCCGTCGTGGGGGTATTTAATTGTAACCCGATGCTTCCCCATGATGAGATGGCGGGTTTACGAGACTTACTTCCCTCTCTGTCAGCCGACTTATTTGCGTTAGTGGGGTGTGTGGTTCAGCTCGATTATATGCGCCAGCAGCAAGCATTCTGTGGTCGTTGTGGTCAGCGCACTGCGTTCGACGCTCAGGCGGTGGCGATGCGGTGCGCTAACTGTCAGCGTCACGATTATCCGCGTGTCTCGCCGTGTGTGATTGTGGCGGTGCGCGATGATAAGCGGTTACTACTGGCACAACATCCAAGGCATAAAACCGGGATGTATACCGTGATTGCTGGGTTCGTCGAGCCCGGAGAAACGCTCGAACAGTGTGTGGCGCGCGAGGTCGAGGAGGAGACGGGGATTCAGGTTAAAAATATCCGTTATATGGGTAGCCAGCCTTGGGCGTTTCCCTCTAATTTGATGATGGGCTTTTTAGCAGAGTATGCGGGCGGTGAGCTAAAGCCTGACTACGAAGAGCTCAGTGACGCACAATGGTTTGATTGCGACGCCCTACCGCCAGTGGCGCCAAGGGGGACGATTGCCCGACGCTTGATTGAGGCCAGTTGCACCTTGGCGCAGGCATAAAAAAACCCGGCCGTAGGGGAGCCGGGGTAAGATGCGAACATATTGTCTTTCGTAGACCTATTGTCGTTATGGGTCGGTTGTAACATGCGGTTAAATGATCAGCAATCCTTTGCTGCCCCTAGGTGACAGTTTTATGATCCTGTTAACAAAGCTTGGCTTTTGTTGCTACCGCACAGTGATACAATGAGCGCCACTATTCGCACACAGGTTTAACACAATGACCGAATTAAAAAACGATCGTTATTTACGCGCCCTTTACAAGCAGTCAGTCGATTGCACCCCCGTATGGATGATGCGCCAAGCGGGTCGCTATCTACCGGAGTATCGTGAATTGCGTGCGCAAGCGGGGGATTTTTTGTCATTGTGTAAAAACGCCGAGCTGGCTTGCGAAGTCACCATGCAGCCACTGCGTCGTTTCGATTTAGATGCGGCGATCTTGTTCTCAGACATCCTCACCATTCCGGATGCGATGGGGCTCGGGCTGTACTTTGAAACAGGCGAGGGTCCCAAGTTTTCCCGCCCCATCACCTGTAAAGCCGACGTGGATAAAATTGGCATGCCTGATCCCGAAGGGGAACTGCAGTATGTGATGAATGCGGTACGTACCATCCGTCGTGAGTTAAACGGTGACGTGCCGTTAATTGGTTTTTCGGGAAGCCCGTGGACCTTGGCGACCTACATGGTGGAAGGTGGCACCTCAAAAGCCTTTACCAAAATTAAGAAGATGATGTATGCCGAGCCTCAAACTTTGCATGCCTTACTCGATAAACTCGCTGACAGCGTGACCAGTTATTTGAATGCGCAAATTAAAGCCGGCGCCCAGTCGGTTATGGTGTTTGATACCTGGGGGGGCGTGCTCACGCCACGCGACTACAACGACTTTTCTTTGCAGTATATGCAGAAAATCGTTGATGGCCTTATTCGCGAAAATGACGGTCGCCGTGTCCCTGTTACCTTGTTCACCAAAAATGCGGGGATGTGGTTAGAGCATATCGCGGCCACAGGGTGCGACGGTGTGGGACTAGACTGGACCATTAACATTGCGGATGCCAAAGCGCGAATTGGCGACAAAGTGGCGCTGCAAGGCAATATGGATCCATCGATGCTCTATGCGAGTCCAGAGCGCATTCGCCAAGAGGTGGCCACCATCCTCGAAGGGTTTGGAGAAGGCACGGGCCATGTGTTTAACCTTGGGCATGGCATTCATTTGGATGTGCCGCCAGAAAACGCAGGCGCCTTTATTGATGCGGTGCATGAACTCTCGCGCCCTTACCACGATTAGTCAAACACGCTCGCCGTCTGGCGAGCGTTGTTCTTTTTAGCCTCAATCGTATAAAGCCTGTTGAACGTGATAACGCATGGCGGGCACCACCTGCTCTTCAAACCACGGATTACGGCGCAGCCATAAGCTATTTCTGGGCGAGGGGTGAGGCAGTACAAAGGTATGAGGGGCCCACTTTTGCCAGTGCTTGACGGTCTCGGTCAATGTTTTGGGTTTATTGGCTAAATAGTACTGCTGTGCATATTGGCCAATCAGCAAGGTTACCGCAACATGAGGAAGGTGCGCTTTGATTGCCTGGTGCCATACGGGGGCGCAGATACGCGCCGGCGGTAGATCGCCCGATTTACCTTTGCCGGGATAACAAAAGCCCATGGGCATGATGGCAAATAAATCCGACTGATAAAACTGCTCACGTGTGACTCCCAGCCATTCACGCAGGCGGTCGCCACTGGGGTCATTAAACGGCAGCCCACTCTCATGGACACGTCTACCTGGTGCTTGGCCGATAATCAGAACGCGAGCGTCAGCACTGGCCTGGATCACCGGCCGAGGGCCGTCTGCTAGCCAATGCTGACACAAACGGCATTCACGTGCTGCGGCTAAAGCCGTGTCTAAATCCGGAAAGAGCATTAGTACCCTTTGTCAAAGTCGACAGTGTGAATCAGAGGCTGGCCTGCATGCCAGCGACGATAATTATCCGCAAAGAGCGCAAAAACCTGCTCAGGAAAACTGACGGCAGCAATATGTGGCGTCACGCTCACGTTGGGGTGTGTCCAAAAGGGGTGCTGCTTCGGTAGCGGCTCTTGTTGCATCACATCCAAGACCGCCAGGCGTAGTTTTTTGTTGTCTAAAGCGTCGAGCAGGGCGAGCTCATCCACGGTCGCGCCACGGCCAACGTTAATAAACAAGAGATGTTGCCCATGCTGCCAAAAAACTGCATTCAGGCATTGGTATGTGGCTGGCGTCGCGGGCAAGGTACTGACCAAAACATCTACCTCGCCCAAGCGTTGCTGTAATGCTGGCAGCGTCAGTGTGTGATCAAAGCTATCGACTGGCCGCCCATCTTGGTTGACGCCAAGTACCGTCATGCCAAAGGCGTGTGCGACGGTCGCGATATGCTGGCCAATCGCCCCTGTGCCTAAGATGGCGAGCGTTTGCCCTCGCAATGACTGATAGGGCTGAGGCTGCCAGTGACACTGCGCTTGTTGCTTCGCGTACTGACCAATATGTCGGCTTTCATTGAGCACAAACCCGAAGACATATTCGGCCATCAGTGCCCCGAATATGCCGCGCACGTTGGTGAGTTGATAATGACGGAAAGGGGCTTTAATCAGGGCATCGGTACCGGCAAAGGTCGACTGGAGCCAACGCAAGGCCTTGGCTTTGGGCAATAGCGGGGCCGCAAGCGGCGGATCGGCCAACCAGATACTGGCCTCCTCTGCGGATGAGGTGATAGCGAGATCGGGAAGCTGAGCCGTTTCAATCAACTGGTGATAAGTCTCGGCATGCTCGCTGACAACGTAAATTTTATCCACAAAGGCTCCTTTTTATGGTGGGGGGAATCAAGTACACTGAGCGCATTCTATGAGGATAACACTCCTTCTCGCTATTAAAGATCAACTGGCTATGTTACGAAACCCTTTACAACTACGTTTGGAAAAATGTGAGAATTGGCAGCATATTTGTTTTATGGCTGCGCTGGTGGAGCGTATGGTGCCCAACTATGCCCTTTACTGTGCGCAAACCGAGTTTGCTGATCCCCAAGCGTTTCGCAATATTCTCGATGCAGTGTGGGAGTCGCAAACAGTCAAAACGGCCAAGATTGATTTTGAGCGGCAGCTGGAGAAGCTGGAGCCATTGATCCCGGTGGCTGACGATGAGGCCATTTACTTGACCTACCCGGCAATTGATGCTTGCATCGCCTTGTCTCAGCTTCTTCACGCCCTGTTGGATCGTGATGAAATACTCCCTATTACCCTGAAAGTCTCTCAGCAATCTGTCCACAGCGTAGCGCAGCTAGAAGAGGCACAAACGGGTGAGGCGGTGACGGATGAGAATCAAAAGACGTTTGAAGCGGTTTGCGAAGAGTGGGATGCCCAATGGGCCATTTTTCGCGTGCTGAAAAGTGCGGAAAGCCGTGATGTGGAGATGATCAAAAGCATTCGCCAAGAGCTGCGTGAGGCGGGCGTGAGTAACCTTGGGTTAAGTGTCGAGTAAGCACACTTTATCCGAGAAAAGGCGGCGCAAGCCGCCTTTTCTGATCATGACTCATCCGTATGTCGCTGCACCGGGGGTTCATCGTCGTCTTGGCTTTCAATCATGTTGTGCTGCTTCTTCCAAGCATCCCAACGCTGATAAGCGAGTTGTTGCATATCGGTGACCGTGTCCGCCTCATCGATGATTTCTCGCCCCGTTAAGTACTCAAACACATCCTCCAAGGTGATAATACCTTGCACCGTGCCATATTCATCGACAATCATCGCCAACTGGGCGCGGCGGATCATCAATATATCAAACGCTTGCAAAACACTGTTGCCGGGAAGGATCACCGCGAGGGGGCGCATGAGATTGCCTATCGGCGTTTGGCCAGCGCCTTGGGTTTTGGCTTCATAGATATTGGACTTGTGGACAAAGCCTAGAATATCGTCACGCTGTTCACCGTAAACCAGTGGGCGAGAGAATGGGCAGTCACCGTGTTCGTCGAGGAAGGTATTCACATCCATCTCGGCAGGAATGCGAAACAGGACCGGGCGCGGTGTCATCAGCTGTGTTGCGGGCAGGTCACGTAACTTCAGCATGTTATGAAGCATTTGCGTTTCGTCCTCACCCATTTCTCCACTTTCTGAGGCCAGCATCGCCATCGCTGAGATTTCGTCCCGCAGTTTAACATGGGTGGTGTCCGCACTAAGTCGCTTGGTAATTTGTTCAGACAGCCAAACGAATGGCGTCAGCGCCCACACCATCCACTTGAGTACCAGCGCCGCGCCAGGTGCCAATTGCGGCCAGAAGTTCGCGCCAATGGTTTTAGGGATGATTTCTGAGAGAAGCAGAATCGCAAGCGTCAATACGGCAGAGAAAACCCCGACCCACGCATCGCCAAACACGTGAGCCGCTTGCGCCCCCGCGCCAGCTGCCCCGACTGTATGGGCGATGGTATTGAGGGTTAAAATGGAGGCCAAAGGGCGATCAATATCCTTCTTAAGCGCATTGAGCCGCTCGGCGGCAGGATGCGCTTGATGGCGCAGGTTCGCTATGTAGCTGGGGGTGATGCTAAGCAAAATCGCTTCGAGCACAGAGCAGATGAATGAGACACCAATAGAAAGCGAAATAAAAAGAACCAGAATGAGCATAGGTTTCCGGAGTTAAAAGCCAATCAACACCCTAAAGATCAGGCCATTGGCGGGCTTTTACAACCATTCAACTGAGAAAAAACGCAACAAATTGTGAGATCGCGCTCAGTTTGTGGTTAAAGAGCCTCCATACAGCCACACTCAGCGCCACAAACCTTTGCCAGCCGGGCTTCTTTTGAATTAGAGTGACTTCGTCTCTAAAAAACCTAGAAGGGAAGACATAATGAACAAGACCCAACTGATCGACCTGATCGCGGAAAAAGCAGACCTTTCAAAAGCACAAGCGAAAACAGCTTTGGAAGCGACTTTGGGCGGTATTGAAGGCGCCTTAAAAGAAGGCGAGCAGGTACAACTGATTGGCTTCGGTACGTTTAAGCTTAACCACCGTGCAGCACGCACTGGTCGTAACCCACAAACGGGTCAAGAAATTCAAATCGCTGCAGCAAACGTCCCTGCGTTTGTCGCAGGTAAAGCGTTAAAAGACGCGGTTAAGTAAGCACGCATGCTGATGTCGCCATAGCCTCCCGCTATGGCGTTTTTGTCTCTGAGCCCGCCATGCGATTTTACCTCTGCATACTTGCCTTAGTAATGGCACTGACAGGCTGTTCTAGCGGTAAGCCGCCAAAGCCCGTCACTCATACTACCGCATTTTCAGCGGGAGATTATCGCGCCGTTTATTGGCTAGATAGCCAACAAGGGCAGGTTATCGGTTTAGCGGAGAAAGCGTGGCAAGGCGATTACGGTCAGTATCGCAGTGAATATGCTTGGCGAGCGGGTAGTCTGCGTGCGTTAAAGCGTGAAGGGAAAAAGCTGGTCGATAACCGCTTGGTGCCCTTTTCGATGCACGTACGGTTTGACGCCAATGGTGAGCCGGTTTTCCAGCGCTATCATCAAGATGATGCGCTGTTGCCTTTAGACAGTGCGACTTTATCCCGCCTGTATCAAGAAGCGAATCAAATTGAGCGCCAAGCGCAGGCGCAATTAGCCAACAATGTCTCGGTGCTGCAAGCGCAGCGACAAGGTGACTATTGGCTTGATTGCGACGACGATCGTCAGCGTTGGGCATTTCCCGAGACGATGACACCGTCTTTAGTGCAGCGTCTCAACCAGCCTGGCACGTTTGTGATTGCAGGAGGGAGCCCAAGTATCGGTCGCGACCAGATAGACTTTTTGGTACATGTCGAGGGGGAAAAGCGTTGTTTACAGCGCCCTCGCTTACTGGATGAGTAAAGTGAAGAGCGGTGAAAAAATGCGCCTACTTGGCGCATTTTTTATATCATGTGTTGCGACAATTATGCCATTTGCTCGCGTGAAACGGCGCGGTGGGCGATGTCACAGCGGTAGAAACAACCGGGCCAATGAATCAAGGCCGCGAGCGCGTCAGCCCCTTGTTTTGCCGTGGTCACATTCTCACCTAATGCGGTAGCACAGAGTACACGCCCGCCAGCGGTCACGATATCGCCGTCTTTTAGCGCGGTACCTGCGTGAAACACTTTGGCCGTCTCACTATCGGTGGGCAACCCAGTGATACGATCGCCTTTTCGATACTCACCTGGATAGCCGCCAGTGGCTAAGACCACACCCACGGCTGCACGCGGATCCCAGTGAGACTCGACCTTATCAAGGCGTCCCTCTGTGCCCGCCAAGCAAAGCGCAACCAAGTCAGATTGCAAGCGCATCATAATTGGTTGGGTTTCCGGATCGCCGAAGCGACAGTTAAACTCGATCACTTTTGGGGTGCCATCGGCGGTAATCATGAGTCCTGCGTACAAAAAGCCGGTGTAGGGCACACCGTCTTCGTGCATCCCTTTCACGGTGGGCATGATCACCTCTTCCATCACGCGTTGGTGAATCGCATCGGTCACCACAGGGGCGGGTGAGTATGCACCCATCCCGCCGGTATTCAGGCCGGTATCGCCTTCACCGACCCGTTTGTGATCTTGGCTGGTGGCCATGGGGAGCACATGCTCGCCATCCACCATGACGATAAAGCTTGCTTCTTCACCTTGCAGGAATTCCTCGATGACCACACGGTGGCCTGCTTCACCAAATGCATTACCCGAGAGCATATCGCGTACCGCGTCGGTGGCTTCTTGCTCGGTCATTGCCACAATGACGCCCTTACCGGCGGCCAAGCCATCGGCTTTGACCACAATGGGCGCACCTTTTTCAGCGATGTAGGCTAGCGCGGGCTCAACCGTAGAAAAGGTTTGGTAGTCAGCGGTGGGAATACCGTGACGTGCCAAAAAGTCTTTACTGAAGGCTTTTGAGCCTTCAAGTTGTGCCGCTGCTTGAGTAGGGCCAAAGATAGCCAAGCCGTGTTCACGGAAGGCATCGACCACGCCCAAGACCAGTGGCGCTTCTGGGCCCACGATGGTTAAGCCAATCTGTTGCTCGCGCGCAAAGGCCAGCAATCCCTCAACGTCATCAGCAGCAATGGCGATATTGCTGACTTTTTCCTCGTGGGCGGTGCCGGCATTGCCCGGTGCGCAATACACGATTTCAACGTTTGATGACTGCGCGGCTTTCCACGCCAGGGCATGTTCACGGCCACCGCCACCAATCACTAATACCTTCATGTTTTCTCCTTCATACCCACTTAGTGGCGGAAATGGCGCATACCGGTAAAGACCATCGCCATGCCATGCTCATTGGCGGCGGCAATCACTTCTTCATCACGCATCGAACCACCCGGTTGGATCACGCAGGTGATCCCAGCGTTTGCCGCAGCATCAATGCCGTCACGGAAAGGGAAGAAAGCATCGGAGGCCATCACGCTACCGGCCACTTCGAGATGCTCATCGGCCGCTTTAATACCGGCTATTTTCGCCGAGTAGACGCGGCTCATTTGGCCGGCGCCGACGCCAATGGTCATGCTGTCTTTAGCATACACAATCGCGTTCGATTTCACGTATTTTGCCACTTTCCAGCAAAATAGCGCATCGTTTAGCTCTTTGTCTGTGGGCTGGCGCTCAGTGACAATACGCAAATCGTCTAAGCCGACCATGCCTTGGTCGCGGGCTTGGACTAACAAGCCGCCGTTAACCCGCTTGCTATCCCAACCTGTGGTGCGCGTTTGCCATTGACCACACTCGAGAAGGCGTACGTTCTTCTTCGCTGCAACCACCGCCTTGGCGGCGTCACTGACGCGAGGTGCGATGATCACTTCAACAAATTGACGTTCGACAATGGCGTGTGCCGTGTCGCTGTCCAGTTCACGGTTAAAGGCAATAATGCCACCAAATGCTGAGGTAGGATCGGTTTGATAAGCACGTTGATAGGCGCTGAGTAAGTCTTCACCGATGGCAACGCCACAGGGATTGGCGTGCTTTACAATCACGCAAGCAGGCTGTTCAAACTCTTTCACGCACTCTAATGCCGCATCGGTGTCAGCGATATTGTTATAAGACAGCGCCTTGCCCTGTAGTTGGGTCGCCGTCGCTACCGAGGCCTCTTGCGGTTGAGTTTCAGTATAAAACGCGCCTGCCTGATGGCTGTTCTCGCCATAGCGCATGTCTTGCTTTTTGACCCAATGTTGCGTCAGGGTGCGCGGGAATGGCGAGTCTTGGCTCTCTTCGGCGTGATGGTAGGCAGGGACTTGGGTGCCAAAGTAATTTGCAATCATGGCATCGTAGGCCGCGGTGTGCTCAAACGCGGCAATGGCTAAATCAAAGCGCGTGGC
Source organism: Salinivibrio sp. PR6 (assembly GCF_001995955.1). NCBI lineage: Bacteria > Pseudomonadati > Pseudomonadota > Gammaproteobacteria > Vibrionales > Vibrionaceae > Salinivibrio > Salinivibrio sp. PR6. Next base: position 23,151 of record NZ_MUFA01000016.1, read on the forward strand.
ATGTGTCAAAGAGTGCTGATGCTGATCCATCTCGGTCAGCACGCGATCATAGTCTTGGCTGTTCACCACAATGGTGACGTCGGCATGGTTTTTCGCCGCTGAACGTACCATGGTCGGACCGCCGATATCGATATTTTCGATGGCTTGCTCACGTGTGCAGTCTGGGTTGGCAACGGTCTGTGCGAACGGGTAGAGATTCACCACCACCATATCAATCGGTGCGATCTGATGGCTTTCCATCACCGCATCGTCTTGACCGCGTCGGCCCAAAATGCCGCCGTGAACTTTCGGATGGAGGGTTTTCACGCGGCCATCCATCATTTCGGGGAAGCCGGTATGCTCGGAGACTTCGGTGACCGCAAGGCCGCTTTCTGCGAGTAAACGGGCCGTGCCGCCGGTCGAAAGCAGTTCGACACCGCGTTGGGCGAGCGCTTGGGCAAACTCGACCACACCGGTTTTATCAGACACGCTCAGTAACGCGCGACGAATAGGACGCAGATTTTCCATGGCTTAGTTCTCTTCACTGACAGATTGAATGCTTATCAAAGCCCATCGTGTCTATCAACATGGATAAGCTTTATTAAATCGCCAACTGTCAAAGCGGCGATATTCTATCTGATTTTCTTTGCGCAATCGATTGCTATTTGCTGATGGCGACACTTTTATTGTTTTTACACTTCAGCTTTTTCTGGTTCTCATGCAATGCTGGTCATAAGGTCGCGGCTTTGCTACAAAAAGAAGGATCAATCGCATTACGATAGAGGAGCGGTGATGACCAAATTGCTGCAAATTGGCGAGCTTGCCAAGCACTGTGGTGTCTCTACCGACACACTGCGTTTTTATGAAAAATCAGGCTTGCTGGCGCCGAGTGCGCGCTCCGAAGGTGGATACCGGCTTTATGCCGATGAGGCCATTAGCCAAGTGATGTTCATTTTGCGCGGCAAAGAGATGGGGTTATCGCTTGATGAAATTCACGAGTTGTCCGACATTCGCGAAGAAGCGACCTTACACACTTGTGCAGAAGTAAAAGGGATCACCCAGCGGCGCCTGAATGAGGTCTCAGAGAAGATAGCGGCGCTTGAGCGGGTCAAGCATGCACTGACACGTTTAAATGCCGCCTGCTGCGGTATGGACGACGATGACGCGACCCATTGCTCGATATTGGAAACCCTGGCGGAGAGTGAGGACTCCAACTCATGCAGCTAAAGAGGGAGCACTTATGCGCAGTCAGAGGCAACAAAAACGGGCTAGCCGGTTGACGGTTAGCCCGTTTTATCACAACCAAACCAATGGTTGATTAGTTCATGCCGTATTTTTTCAGTTTTTTACGCAATGTACCGCGGTTAATGCCCATCATGGTGGCTGCGCGCGTTTGGTTACCGCGCGTGTATTGCATGATGGTATCCAGCAGTGGCTGCTCAACTTCTGCGAGGACAAGCTCATACAGATCGTTGACTTCCTGGCCATTCAATTGCGCGAGGTAGTTCTTCAAGGACGCTTTTACAGAGTCACGAAGTGGCTTTTGCGTAATTTGATCTTGTGAAGTTACAGTCGTTACTGTCAATGTTTCGGAAGTCAGGTTTTGTTCGAACATATTCTGTCAGCTCTTCTCGTATTTATGCAACGTTGTCGAAGTAGCCTTGCAGCGCATCGATCTGCTGTGGTGCATCTTCGATTGCGTTGAAGGTGCGGCGAAAGTCGCCAATTTGGTCATGCTCTTTTAGGTACCAGCCCACGTGTTTACGGGCAATACGTAACCCTTTGAGCTCCCCATAAAACTGATGAAGCTCTTGAACATGACCCAACAAAATTGTCCTAACCTCTTCTAGTGAAGGGGCAGGCAAGTGCTCACCTGTGGTGAGATAGTGGTGGATTTCGCGAAAAATCCACGGGCGTCCTTGAGCAGGGCGACCAATCATTACCGCATCCGCACCCGTGTAGTCGAGGACATACTGAGCTTTTTCTGGTGAGTCAATGTCGCCATTGGCAATCACCGGAATGGATACCGCTGCCTTGGCAGCCTTAATGCTGTCGTATTCTGCTTCACCTTTGTACATACAGGCACGCGTGCGGCCATGCAGTGCAAGGGCTTGGATGCCACAATCTTCCGCCATCCGGGCGATCTCAACACAATTCTTATTGTCCGGATCCCAGCCTGTGCGCGTTTTGAGTGTCACGGGAACATCCACCGCGTTTACCGTGGCTTTGAGGATTTGCTCAATGAGATCAGGCCGCGTTAGCAAGGCAGAGCCTGCTAACTTTTTATTGACCTTCTTCACCGGACAACCCATGTTGATGTCGATAATTTGCGCCCCGTTTTCAACACAAAACTGCGCTGCGTCAGCCATAAGCTCGGGTTCAGCCCCCGCGATTTGCACCGAACGCAGACCGGACTCGTCAATATGAACCATGCGCTTTTGCGATTTGCTCGTCCGCCACAACGCTGGATTCGACGACATCATTTCGCTAATAGCCATGCCCGCACCATGTGCAAGACATAACTCACGAAATGGTCTATCTGTCACGCCTGCCATTGGGGCAACGATCAAGGGGACATCCAGGGTGTAGGGTCCGATACGCAAAAGCTCTAAATCCTCTTCAGCCGCTCTGAGTCAGCAAGGGCGCGCATTTTACGCATTTTTTCAGCATCTGAAAAGGACAATATTTGAGCATTGATGGCTTGATTTTTACAGCAGTTTTTGTATCGATGGTGTTTCGCTGATTAATCAAGCAGTTCGAGTAGCACGTCAGCCATGGCTTACCGACGACAGTGGATAGGGGCGGTAAGCCAATGGCATCATCATTTGGCCAGTTACTCGGGCAAATGACCGCTGATCCGGCACCACTCTTCGCGCTCGACAATCGGGTCGATAGTGAGACTATCACGGTAATGGTTCGCCACGTCATCCGCTTGAGTTTCTAGCACGCCAGACATCGCCAGCTGACCACCGGGTTTGATCAGGCCTTTGATGACACTCGATAATTCACGCAATGGTCCGGCAAGAATATTGGCCACCACCACATCGGCGTTTAAGTCAGCCGGTTGATCCTTAGGAAGATACAGGTGAAGTTGGTCGGCGACACCATTGCGCTCGGCGTTATCTTTTGATGCCAGCAGCGCTTGTGGGTCAATATCAATACCAATCACACGCTCGGCCCCAAGTTTAATCGCCGCAATCGCGAGAATGCCGGAGCCACAGCCAAAATCAATCACGGTTTTGCCGCTTAAATCCAGACTATCAAGCCATTCCAAGCATAGTGCGGTGGTCGGGTGCGAGCCGGTGCCAAAGGCGAGGCCCGGGTCGAGCATCACGTTCACCGCGTTGTCATCAGGTACCTCATACCAGGTTGGACAGATCCACAACCGCTCGCCAAATTGAATTGGCTTAAAGTTATCCATCCATGCGCGTGTCCAGTCTTTGTCTTCCAACTGCTCGACTTTATGAGCAAAGTTTTCAGCCAGCAATGGACTGGCTTGTAATACCGATAACACCGTGCCCATATCGGCTTGAGCATCGAACAAGGCCATGATGTCTGTTTCGCCCCACAAGCGCGTTTCGCCGGGTAAAGGCTCAAATACCGGGGTGTCTTTGGCATCTAAGAAGGTGACAGATAGGGCGCCCGTTTCTTCCATTAGCAGGTCGCCAATCGCTTCGGCGTTGTCAGACGTTGCATTCAGTTTGAGTTGGATCCAAGGCATGGTGTGTCTCGTGTCGGAAAAGGAATACGTCGATTTTACCAGATCCATACTGTGCTCGCTGCACAAGATGATGACAGCATGATGAGCATTGAGGATGGGTGGGATTTTTTGCAAGTTAGCGCGGGTTTTATGCAAATAGCCCTTTATTTATTATGGCTATTGACTACATTATTGCTCCGCGACTGGTAGCAAGTTTGGCGGCTTTGCGCCTCACTGTCATGGATAAGCGAAGGATTGGAGAATGAGAGATACGGGACCAGTGACACAAAAAGAGGTGATGTTTAACGGTTTAGGAGAACTGGTATCGAAAACCGATCTTCACGGCAAGATACAATACGCCAATGATGCCTTTATCGAAATATGCGGTTATAGCCGTGATGAGCTAATCGGCAGCGACCATAATCTCGTTCGCCACCCTGATATGCCACCGGCCGCGTTCAAGGATCTTTGGCAGACCATTAAGGCCGGTAAAAATTGGCGCGGTATGGTTAAAAATCGGTGTAAAAACGGTGACCACTATTGGGTAAACGCCTTTGTGTCACCGGTAGTAAAAGACGGGAACATCGTTGGTTATCAATCTGTGCGCAGCGAGCCTAGCCGCAATGAAGTTGCGGAGGCTGAGTCGTTGTATCGCAAGCTGAGAGACAACCCGACACGCCCGCTCCCCCCGGCTCCTCTGATGCAGCGTCTTCAGTTGCGATTCTTTTTCAACCTTTGTTTTGTGTTGGCGTTGGCGCTATGTACTTTAGGTATGGGACTGGCGCTCAGGCAGGGGCAATTCTCTTTGTTCGGCGTGATGGCGACACTGCTGCTGCTCACGGCAGGTATGACTTGGGTGATGCAAACCCGTGTAATTGGCGCAATCAAAGAGACCAGTGAGGCGTTGAAACACTTAGCTTCAGGGAACCTTGTCTCTGGGGATGAACCGGTTCGTCATGATGAATTGGGTGAGCTCAATGATAATTACCGCATGGTGAAAGCACGGTTTGGCGCGATCATCGGTCAAGTGGTGGAGAACACCCAAGTGCTCCTTGCACATGCGGATCATCTGGCGGCACGCGGTCGTAGCGTGCAAGACAACATGAGCACGCAATCGTCACAGATCACCCATGTTGCCAGCGCGATGACGCAAATGAGTGCCACCATTGAGCAAGTGGCACAAAACATGAACCGTACTGCCGACATTATCTCCCTCACGCAAGGGCGTGCGAGTGAGGGGGCCGATGTGGTCGGCCGTGCGACCACCAGCATGACTGACTTTATCCAAGAGTTGGAGCAGACCATTGCACACATTCAAGCCAGTGCTGAAGAAAGTCAAAAAATTACTCAGGTGACACAAACAATCAGTGACATTGCCGAGCAAACCAACTTACTGGCTCTGAATGCGGCTATCGAGGCTGCGAGAGCCGGAGAGCAGGGGCGAGGTTTTGCCGTCGTCGCCGATGAAGTACGGAGCCTAGCGCAGCGCACCCAACAGGCGACCCGTGATATAAAAACCATGCTAGAGGGGCTACATACGGGGATCCATCACTCCTCTGAACGAGTGCTAAGTAATAACCACATGGCGCAAGAAACGCTGGCAGTGGTGGCGGAATCGCGCGCGGTACTGGCAGACATCTTTGATAAAGTGAATCAAGTTAAGGTAATGGGGAGTGAAGTGGCGACAGCGGCGGATGAGCAGGCCAATGTGACCAAAGACATGAGTGAGTCGGTGGAGCAAATAAATGGTCAAAGCTACACCGCCAGTGAGCAGGCGACGCAAACGGCAGATATTGCGGCGCAACTGATGAGTCAGTCGTTGTACCTAAAAGAAACCTTGAATGATTTTAAGTTGGCCGGTCAGGCGAGAGATAAAGGTCAGCCTGCAAAGGCTTAAGAGAGCTCGCAAGATAATCACGCTAAAAAGGATAAAAAAACCGCCGATTGACGGCGGTTTTGTGCTTACCTTGAAGCGGTTATATCGCTTCTAGTGCCAAGATGTCATTACGACAAACCAAGCTTTTTCTCGAGGTAATGAATGTTAGCGCCCCCATGTTGGAAGTGCTCGTCATTCATAATATCGAGTTGTAGAGGAATATTGGTTTTAATCCCATCAATGACGGTTTCCGCGAGGGCATTACGCATGCGCGCAATGGCGACATCGCGGTTCTCACCGTAACAGATAAGCTTGCCGACCATGGAGTCATAGTGGGGCGGTACTTGATAGCCTGCGTACACATGTGACTCCCAACGCACGCCCATCCCACCTGGCGAGTGGAAGCGTTCAATCTTCCCTGGACTAGGGATAAACCGCTCTGGATCTTCAGCGTTGATCCGGCATTCAACCGCATGGCCACGAATTTGGATGTCGTCTTGGGTGAACGACAGAGGTTGACCTGCTGCAATACGCAGTTGCTCTTTGACCAAGTCAATCCCGGTCACCATTTCGGTAACGGGGTGCTCGACCTGAATGCGAGTGTTCATTTCAATAAAGTAGAACTCGCCGTTTTCATATAAGAACTCAAAGGTACCTGCGCCGCGATAGCCAATTTCAACGCATGCGCGGCAGCAACGTTCGCCAATGAATTTTCGCATCTCTGCGGTAATACCAGGGGCTGGCGCTTCCTCAACCACTTTTTGATGGCGACGCTGCATCGAGCAATCGCGCTCACCCAGGTGAATCGCCCCGCCTTGACCGTCGGCGAGCACCTGTACTTCAACATGGCGTGGATTTTCCAGGAATTTTTCCATGTAAACCATGTCGTTGCTGAACGCCGATTTGGCTTCAGCACGGGTCATCGCAATCGCATCAACCAATTCAGCTTCGGAGCGAACCACGCGCATTCCCCGGCCACCGCCGCCGCCTGATGCTTTGATGATCACCGGGTAGCCAATGCGCTTAGCAATGGTTTTGTTTTTTTCCTGATCGCTGCCCAATGGACCGTCTGAACCAGGCACACAGGGCACCCCTGCTTTTTTCATCGCTTCAATGGCCGACACCTTATCGCCCATCAAACGGATGGTGTCAGCTTTGGGGCCGACAAAGACAAACCCTGAACGCTCAACTTGTTCGGCAAAATCCGCGTTTTCGGATAAGAATCCGTAACCGGGGTGAATCGCCACCGCGCCGGTAATTTCAGCCGCGCTGATAATGCGGGGAATGTTGAGGTAACTTTGGTTGCTTGGCGCCGGGCCAATACACACGGTTTCATCGGCGAGCAACACGTGTTTAAGGTCACGGTCTGCGGTAGAGTGCACCGCGACGGTTTTAATCCCTAGCTCTTTACACGCACGTAAAATGCGCAGTGCAATTTCACCGCGGTTAGCAATTACAATTTTATCTAACATGCGCCCTCGCTTATTCGATGATCACGAGTGGTTCGTCGAATTCAACGGGCTGACCGTCTTCACATAGAATCGCTTTGACCACACCGCTCTTGTCGGCTTGGATTTGGTTCATCATCTTCATCGCTTCGACAATGCACAGGGCATCGCCTTCATTCACCTGGCTGCCGACTTCAACAAATGCGGCAGACTCAGGGCTTGGAGCGCGATAGAAGGTACCGACCATTGGGGAAAGCACTTGGTGTCCCGTCGGTTGTGGTGCACTTGCAGGCTCAGCAGCCGGCGCTTCAGGGGCGGCTGGCGCGGGGGCCGGGGCCGCTGGTGCCGCGTATTGCGGGGCGGCCATTTGTACCGGTGCAGCAGGGGAAGAGCGGCTGATACGAACTGACTCTTCACCTTCGGCAATTTCTAGCTCGGAGATGCCAGACTCTTCAACAAGTTCGATCAGTTTCTTAATCTTACGGATATCCATGATAGGTCTCTTCTATATGTTTTGTTTTACTCAGCCGCAAACGCTAAATGACGCGCGGCCGCTGTTAAGGCGAATTCATAACCATCAGCGCCAAACCCGCTGAGCACCCCGACGGCTTTGTCTGATAAGTACGAGTGATGCCGGAAGGGCTCTCGGGCATAAACATTCGACAAATGCACTTCGATAAAGGGGATACTCACACCCAGTAAAGCGTCACGCAGGGCTACGGAGGTGTGGGTCAGCGCGGCTGGGTTGATGATGATAAAATCCACGGTCTCCATCTCTTGGTGGATTTTATCGATAAGGCTAGCTTCGCTATTGGATTGAAAGTGTTCAAGATTGAGCCCCAAGGTCGTGGCTTGTGCCTCGAGAGCCGCCATGATTTGGCCAAGCGTTTGGGCGCCGTAATGTTCGGGCTCACGCTGACCGAGCAAATTAAGGTTTGGGCCATTTAACACTAAAACTTGGTTTCTTGTAGACATCTTGACGCTTACTTCTCCTATTCGCTGTTATTGTGCAGCTTAACGCGGATTCCAGCCGATGGACATGTTATGACGGCGCATACCATGCAATTTTGTCCTTACTGACAGCAATTATAGAGACTTCAGCGCAAATCGCAGCAAAATACTGGTCTAATCAGCACAGTTTGTCTGTTAGCGATATCAAAAGGGTTGCTCGTCGGCGGTTTGATGCGGGATGACACCGCAAGTCCCTACTTTTTGTGTGATTGCGAGGGAGGGAAAGAGTTCAGTTTACCGTGTGCTGGGGATCAAAAAAGCCGCCCGAAGGCGGCAAAGGTTGCTAAGCAATCTTTCGTTAGGGTTAAACCACACTTTCTTTTTCTGCGATAAGCTTATCGACCACACTAGGATCGGCCAATGTGGAAGTATCGCCAAGACTACCGGTATCACCAGTGGCGATTTTGCGCAGAATGCGACGCATGATCTTGCCTGAACGGGTTTTAGGCAGTGCATCCGTCCAGTGGATGAAGTCGGGTGTCGCAATGGGGCCAATCTCTTTGCGCACCCACTCTTTGACTTCCTTGTGGAGTTCGGCGCTGGGCACTTCACCCGCATTGAGGGTGATATACGCATAGATCGCTTGGCCTTTGATATCGTGTGGCACACCAACAATCGCGGCTTCGGCAATCTTATCGAATGCGACGAGCGCCGACTCGATCTCTGCCGTTCCCATCCGGTGCCCCGAGATATTGAGGACATCATCGACACGGCCGGTTATCCAGTAATAGCCATCTTCATCGCGACGCGCCCCATCGCCGGTAAAGTACATCCCTTTAAAGGTGGAAAAGTAGGTTTGCTCAAAGCGGTCATGATCACCGAAGACGGTGCGCATTTGTCCTGGCCACGAGTCAAGCATGACCAGATTACCCTCGGTGGCACCGTCGAGTATATTGCCCATGTTATCGACTAATGCAGGCTGTACGCCAAAGAAAGGACGGGTTGCCGAGCCTGGTTTCAACGCGGTGGCGCCCGGTAGCGGGGTAATCAAGATCCCACCGGTTTCTGTTTGCCACCAAGTGTCGACAATCGGACAGGCTTGGTTCCCTATGGTGCTGTGATACCACTCCCAAGCCTCTGGGTTGATGGGTTCACCCACCGAGCCCATGATCCGCAGTGAGTCGCGTTGGGTGCCCGCGACCGCTTCGTTGCCTTTTGCCATCAGTGCGCGAATCGCGGTGGGCGCGGTGTAAAGAATATTCACTTGGTGCTTATCGACCACTTCGCTCATGCGTGCCGTGCTTGGATAAGTGGGGACACCTTCAAATAAGATTGTTTTCGCACCATTGGCAAGCGGACCATAGACAAGGTAGCTGTGACCGGTGATCCAGCCGACATCTGCGGTACACCAGAACACGTCTCCCTCTTGATAGTCGAAGACATACTTAAAGGTCATCGCCGCGTACACCAGATAGCCACCGGTCGTGTGCAGTACCCCTTTTGGGGTGCCTGTGGAGCCTGATGTGTAAAGAATAAACAAAGGGTCTTCGGCTTTCATCTCTTCGGCGGGGCAGTCGTCTGACACCTTCGCGGCGGCCTCGTGCCACCACACATCACGATGACTGTGCCAGTCAATGTGTCCCCCGGTGCGTTGGTACACCACTACTTTTTCGATCGATTTCACTTTGGGGTTTGCTAGGGCATCATCGACGTTTTTCTTCAGGGGCACCGCACGGCCACCACGTATCCCTTCATCGGCTGTCACCACCACTTTGGCATTGGAGTCAATAATCCGACCGGCCAATGCTTCGGGAGAAAAGCCGCCAAATACCACGGTATGCACCGCACCAATACGGGCGCACGCCAGCATCGCGACGGCGGCTTCCATCACCATCGGCATATAAAGACACACCACATCGCCTTTTCTTACGCCGTTATCTTTTAGGACATTGGCAAATTGGCATACCTGCTGGTGGAGTTGGTGATAGGTGAGCGTGGCATCGTCTTTGGGGTCGTCGCCTTCCCAAATCAAGGCAACCTGATCGCCTCGCGCCTTGAGGTGACGATCGATACAGTTGGCTGCGACGTTGAGTGTGCCATCTTCAAACCAGCGGATATCCACGTGGCCGGTATCAAACGAGGTGTGTTTGACTTTGGTATAAGGCGTCATCCAATCCAGAATTTGCCCGTGCTCGCGCCAAAAGCCTTCTGGGTCGGCCACTGACTGCTGATAGAGTGCTTGATACTTGGCTTCATCCGCGTGTGCCTTTTGTGCTATTGAAGGCATGACGGGGTATACGTGACTATCGCTCATCCTGTTTCTCCTCGTGTCCGCGATGCTCCACGCGGCGCTTCCATGTCATGAGATGTCAGGCGTTACCGCTGCCTGGCAAACGAAAACCATGCAGTAAAGGTGTGACATATCGGGACGTCCGACAATTAGACTTTAGGATGACCCCATTGATTTTTAAGCGATTTGCGCAGTTGTCAGGCCAGATAGTGGGGGCTAGATCCCACTTTGTCTTTGCGTTCGTGCGCAAGTCGCGGCTTCGATGCGTTATTTGGATTGCAGCATGGGCATCTCACCTTGGGTGAGGCGGACATAAATCAATGCGGCGGCGAGCGCATCATCCAATGCATCATGCCGGGCCGGCAAAGGGACATCGAGGTGACGACTAATGGCTTCCATGCTGATGTCGTGATAGGCATTAGGTAGCAGGCGATCGAGTTTGCGTTGATAAATATCACTGACTTCAATCAGAGGGTTGGGGAGAGGAAAGCCGAGAAAATGCCGCGCGTAGCGATCGAGAATACTTTTATCATAACGAATGTGATAGCCGACCAATGGATGATTACCAATAAAGTCGACCAGTGCGGTGATTGCTTGATCTGCCGTGACACCGTGAACCAGATCCTGGTGGCGCAGACGATGAATTCTGACCGAGCCGGCGCTCAAACTCTCTGGCGCGGCCAGTATCAAGGTGAGAGCGTGACTGGTGAGGATCCGATTGCCTTTAATCGGAGTGGCCGCAATCGTAACCAGCTCTGCACGGTGCGGATCCAAGCTGGTCGTTTCACAGTCCAGTGAAATCAGCGTGCTTGAGTCGGGGGGCAAAAATAAGTCCCGATAGGGTGAGTGTCGTAGACGATGACGGTACCAATGCCGAGTCAGCCAATTCAAATTAATCCCTCACGTGATAATGGAAAGCGAGTGACTCTTTGAACTTTTTCACCACATGCAGCCCGTGGCGCAGTAAGTCGCGTTCGCTAGAAGGGAGTTGAGCTACGTCGAGGTAGTTGCTTTGTGGTTCACCACTCAATTGTTGTCTTAAACGTAATCGGATAAATAGCTTCAAGGCTTCGGAGAGGTTTTCCGCCGTTTCTTCCGCCAGTGCCCCTAGGTTGGCAAGCTGCTCCAGCCGCTCAAAGGTGTTGGTGTGTGGTACACCTTTTTCCAAGCTCATGGTACGTACGCCATGGACGATGGGAAAAATCCCCCCTTTTTTGATATCCAGCCCTTCTTTGCTGCTTTTGAGGGAGCCAAATACGGTCAAAGGAACGCGAAAGGCTAGCGCAGGACGGACAAAGGTGTTGAGCGTCAACATATTGTCGGTCAAGCTGTCTTTGAGTGGTGTTTGGATCGCATCAATCAGACTAAGATCGCCAGCGATCGGCTGGCTGTCAGCAAGGATCGCCAAGTCCATGACACTTTGATGGTTGGCACTTTGTGCCAGATTACGCACGGTTTGCTGCCATTGCGTGGCGGTTTTTACCCACTTGGGATTACTGACCATCACGTGACCCGGACAGGGCGGGTAACCGAGTTGATACAGTGTATGTGAAAAGGTCTCCATCACTTGCTGGCAATCGGGCCAGTTGAGATCGTCGGCGAGAATCAAGGCGTTGTCTTGGTCGGTTTTGAGTACTTGCTCGCCGCGCCCTTCAGAGCCCATGACCACCAAGCAGCACTGACGTTGGTAAGCCTCGGGCACTAACAAGCGAAAGGCTTTTTCCATGATTTGCTCATTCACCGTGGCGATAAGCTGCATCACAAAGCGGGTATGAATGCCATTGTTAAATAAGGTGTGTACCAGCTTGCTCTGGCTGTTTGCGGCGATCACCAGTTCGTCGATGGTCTGTGCGCGGGCAATCTGTAAGTTAAGCACGTGAGAGTGAGTCGAAAAGAGGCTCAGTACCTGAGGAAGATCGAGCATCCCTGCGGTGTTTCCGTGTTCATTGACGACCCGGACACGTTTTACGCGCTGGCGTGTCATCTTAATCATGGCGTGAAAGAGAAAGTCGCCGCGTTCCACACTGATCACCGGACGTGTGGCCACCTCGCCAACAGGCACGGATTGATCGTAGCCCTCGAGCACGAGCGCATGAAGCAAATTGGTGCGGGTGATAATACCGCAGTCGCCATTTTCATCATCGACCAAGGCGCAGTCGCAGCGCTCCGCTTTCATCTGGGCGGTAGCGGCATACAGGGGCACGTCGGGGGAGACACACAAGGCAGGTTGAATATTGCTGTCATCAATTCTTGTCAGCATAAACTCGGCGAGATTTTGTTGCTGACGAGCTTGCACCATCAGTGCTTGTCGGCGCTGAAGGTTGGTATCAAAGTAGCCTCGAAACGCGTGATTATGATGATAAATGGCGAGGAACACCTCGGCGGGTAACAGGTGGCAGAGGGTATCTTCTAGCGCGCGGTATCGGTGTTTGGCGGTGCCATTAAGCAGTGCTGGCACGTCGAATAAGTCGTCGGTGGTGTAATGAGAAAACACTTCCTTGCCGTCTTCTGACACTTCTTCCACGCTGCCTTTGATAATGATAAAGAGCTGCTCGCCCGTATCACCGGGCTGGATCAGGGTGTCGCCACGGCGAAAGTAGGCAACGTCGAGTGCTTGGCGGCATTGTTTGACTTGTGATGCGGTTAGGCAGTCAAAGGGCGCATGAGAGGTGTCAAAAGGTTCAGGCATAGTCGCACTCCTCACTGTGATATTCACAGTGTGTCTCACCCTTTCCGATCTCGCTAGCCGACTTTAGTCTAGCCAGTCATGCACCTGGACTGGTCACCACCATGTATTTGTCGACAATCGTGGCGCGCGTGTCTTTTTTTCCTCGCACAGAGCTGCGACACTTAGCGGGTATCTATCTTAATGTGAAGTAATGAGATGACCTTAACCCAATGTTCCCCGTTTCGCTGGCTGTCAGAATACTTTGGCGGTTTCTTTTTTTCCTATGGTGTATATCTCCCGTTTTGGGCGGTTTGGTTTGAGTATCTTGGTCTCAATTCAGGCGTGATCGGCACCTTGATTGGGCTTGGTTTTGCAACCCGTTGTGTGGCCAACTTAGTGTTCACACCGCGCGTACAACAGGTTGAAGCCTTGTTGCCGGCCCTGCGGGTCTTGACACTCATGGCGTTAGTGACGTGTGCCTTGCATCCTATGATGGGTGCCAATGTGTGGTGGCTGGCTTTGGTGACCGTGTTATTTAATTTAGCCATTGGTCCCTCCGTCCCGCTGTCAGATGCGCTCGCCAACTATTATGCGCGCCATAAAGTTATCGACTATGGTCGAACTCGCCTCTGGGGATCGATAGCCTTTATTGTTGGGTCGAGTTTGACCGGATGGCTGGTGACCGAGCAATCGGCGGCGATTATTCCCTGGATCGCGATTGGCGGCTTGTCTGCCTGTTTGCTACTGACGTTGCGTCGACCGACATTGATGCCACAAAGCGAGCACGATATGACCAATAGCAAAGTCTCGATGCGTCAGCTTTTCCGCGACCGTCAGGTGGTCGTGTTCTTGTTAATCGCCTCCCTGCTGCAAGGCAGCCACGCAGCGTACTACAGTTTTAGTGCGATCTACTGGAAGCAGGCTGGATATAGCGAGAGCATCGTGGGCTATTTGTGGAGCCTCGGGGTTGTCGCGGAAGTGGCAGTATTTGCCTTGGGGGCGCGGCTTTTTAATGGCTGGTCATCAAAAGCCTTGTTCCAATTGGCGGCTGTGGGTGTATTGCTGCGCTGGGGGATCACAGGGACGACGACCGCTGCGGTGCCTGTGATACTGGTGCAACTGCTTCATGGCATTACGTTTGCCGGCGCACACCTTGGCGCGATGCAGTACATTCAGCGCGAGTGTGGGGCGCGATTGGTGGCCACACAAGCGGCGTACAATGCGCTACCAATGGGCGCAGTGGTGGCGGCGCTGACCACGGCAAGTGGGTGGATTTATGCTGTATCGCCCTCTGGCACTTTTTATACCATGGCGCTGCTTGCGTTGCCTGTTTTCGTTTTACCCCTGCGTGAGCCGGCATTTTGGCGTGCCAAGCAAGCTAAGGTGGCATAAACAGGCCTAAGCTGTAATAAACCACGATTAGGCTTGCAGTAAAGTTAGCTAAGGTGCCCACAAAGCGAATACGAGACGATTGAGTGGGCGCCGATACCGTGTTACACCCAGCTCAAGGGTTCGGCAAAGGATTGCGTCAGGAAGGGAGCCATGACACAAGGCTGGGTAATTGTCTCTGTTTCACTGCTTTATATGGGCGCACTGTTCGCGATTGCTTGGTATGGTGATCGTCAACCGCGCTGGTTACGCTCATGGCGCCCGTGGATTTATAGCCTTTCTATCGCGGTGTATTGCACCTCTTGGACCTTTTTTGGCACGGTTGGCCAAGCGTCCAGCTCACCATGGTCATTCCTACCGATTTATCTTGCCCCTATCTTGGTGTTTACCCTTGGGTGGCGTTTTCTTGCCCGAATGATCTTGATCGCCAAGCGCGAGCACATTACCTCCATTGCCGACTTTATTGCGGCGCGATATGGCAAATCGCAGGGCTTAGCGGTGATGGTGACCTTGATTGCCGTAGTCGGTGTGCTGCCCTATATCGCGTTGCAACTGCGCGGTATTGCCATGGGGCTCGATGTTCTGTCGCCAGAGCTGGGGCAAAGCATTGGCTTGGCACAGCCCCAAATCGCCTGGCTCGTGTGTATCTCCTTGGCCGCATTTACCGTGTTATTTGGTACGCGTCATATTGACAGTACGGAGCACCACCGAGGGATGATGATGGCGGTCGCTTTCGAGTCGATCGTCAAGCTGGTCGCGTTTCTCGGGGTGGGTATTTTTGTGGTATGGCTGCTATTCCAAGCGCCCAGCTTGCCCGTGAGTCTTGAGGACTCTGGCGTGATTGGTCGCCCGGATGTGGGCAGCTTAATCATTCACACCTTGCTCACAGGGGCGGCAATCATTTGCTTGCCGCGCCAGTTTCACACCATGGTAGTGGAAAACACGCGCGCGAGTGATCTGAATACGGCGCGTAAAGTCTTCCCGACCTATTTGTTACTGATGCTGATTTTTGTGCTACCGCTCGCCTATGCGGGGCAAGCGTTGTTACCTGGAGCACCAGCTGATACGTATGTGATTCGGCTTCCGCTATCGGTAGGGGCTGAGGGGATGGCGCTACTGGCTTTTATGGGGGGGGCATCGGCTGCCAGCGGGATGGTGATTGTTTCAACCATTGCGTTGGCGATCATGGTATCGAACGATCTGGTGATGCCACTGTTGTTGCGGCGAATGAAGCTGAAATCCCGTAACTTTGCGCAGTTCTCTGGGCTGTTACTTAACGTTCGTCGTGCGCTGATCTTTTTGATCTTAATTGCCGCGTGGGGCTTCTATCATCTGATCCTCACTGTGCCCACTTTATCGGAAATTGGCTTTCTCTCCTTTGCGGCCATTGCTCAGTTTGCCCCTGCGATGATTGGCGCCTTGTACTGGCGTCAAGGCAACAAAAAAGGCGTATATGCTGGCTTACTCGTGGGGTTTTCACTGTGGTTGGTGACCATGATGACCCAAACCGGCATGCTGGCAGGAGATGGCCAATCTAACCTATTGATTTGGCTTATCACCCCTCCCGATTTTTCACCGTTTACTCACCTCAATACCGTGGATTGGGGACTGGCCTTCAGTGTGTTAATGAATGCTCTTGGCTTTGTGGTGGTTTCTTTACTCACGCGACCATCACTGAGTGAGCGTTTACAGGCCGCCGCGTTTGTTGGCATGCCACTGCCGGAAAACGATGATGCGCGCTTGTATCAAAGCCGGGTGACAGTGGCGGAGCTGGAGATGCTCGCGGCTCGCTTCGTGGGTCGCCGGCGCATGCGCCAGGCGTTTAGCCAATTTGCAGAGCAGCGTGGTGAAGAGCTGATGCCCCAACAACAGGCCAGCGCACCGCTGATCCGTCATACCGAGCGGGTGTTGGCAGGCGTGTTTGGTTCGTCGTCGGCACGCTTAGTCCTTTCATCGGCCCTTCAGGGGCGCAATATGCAGTTGGAAGAAATTGCCACCATTGTTGATGAGGCCTCTGAGCTGTTTGATTTCTCGCGGGGATTACTGCAAGGGGCTATCGAGCATATCAACCAAGGGATCTCTGTGGTGGACAAGCAACTGCGGCTGGTGGCATGGAATCAGCGCTACATTGATATGTTTCAATTTCCACCTGGGCTTATCCAGGTCGGGCGACCGGTCGCGGACTTAATCCGATTCAATGCTCAGCGCGGACTTTGTGGGCCGGGTGATCCGGAAGAGCATGTCAGCAAGCGAGTGCTGCACTTAACACGACGAAAACCGCATACTTCTTCGCGAGTGCATCCAGACGGACGAGTGATTGAGCTGCAGGGCAACCCGATGCCGGGCGGTGGTTTTGTCATGACATTTACCGATATCACCGCGTTTCGGGATGCGGAAGCGGCGCTCAAGCAGTCTAATGAAACCCTTGAAGCGCGGGTGACTGAGCGAACGCGTGAATTAGAGCGGCTAAATAGCCGATTGATTGATGCGACCCGCAAGGCTGAATCCGCCTCACAGTCGAAGAGTCGCTTTTTGGCCGCGGTCAGTCACGATTTGATGCAGCCACTTAATGCTGCACGTTTGTTTGCTTCGTCACTCAGTGAGATGGCGGCAAACCGAGATACTGAAGCCGTTGCTCAGCACATAGAAAGCGCACTAGAAAGTGCGGAAGTGTTGATTGGTGATTTGCTCGATATCTCACGCCTGGAGTCGGGCAAAATGAAAGCACGTATCGAGACCTTTGCATTAAGCGAGGTGTTTCATGCGCTAGAGGCGGAGTTTGGCGTACTGGCTCGCCGCCAGGGGTTGGACTTTCGCGTTGTGACCAGCCAGGTGTTTGTTCAGTCTGATAAGAACTTGCTGCGCCGGGTGCTGCAAAACTTTTTGACCAATGCCTTTCGCTACAACCCTGAGGGCCGAGTGTTGTTAGGTGTGCGACGGGCAGGGCGCGACTACCGCATTGAGGTGTGGGACGATGGCGACGGGATCCCTGTCGATCGTCAGCAAGATATCTTTCAAGAGTTCACCCGCATTGACCGCGAAGGGGCCGAGCAAGGGCTGGGCTTAGGGTTGGCGATCGCGAAGGGCATTAGCCAAATCCTCTCTCAGCCTCTGGCATTGCAGTCCTGGCCGGGTCGGGGCACGGTGTTCTCAATCACAGTGAATGCGAGCCAAGCGGAAAAGGTCGAGCCAAGTCCTGTGGCGCCTGCCACCTCATCGGCGCGAGAGCTCGAAGGTTGCCGTGTCTTATGTGTGGACAATGAGCAAGACATCTTGGATGGGATGGCGCAGCTTTTATCACGGTGGGGATGCGACGTTCGCTGCGCCCCTGACGTGAGTGGTGCGATCAAGACGATCGGCGAGCAATGGCAGCCTGAGTTTGTCCTGAGTGACTATCACTTAACGAACCAGCAAACGGGGTTGCAAGTGCTACAACAATGCCAACTAAAAGTAGGGTGCTGCTTTCAAGGGGTGATCATCAGTGCTGACCGCAGCGCCGAGACACAACAGACCGTGACTGGACTAGGCTTTATGTATCTCTCTAAACCGGTAAAGCCGCTTAAGTTGCGTGCATTATTACAACAGCGAGGAAAACGATGACCCCTTTTACCCTACCGCGCCTAGAAACAGATGTGGGTATTGTTAAGGTGGCAGGGCACTTTAACCCTGTTGATGGGCATATCGAGGTTGATGAATTGGCACACCTAGACGGTGATGGGTGGGCGGATGTGAGTCATTGGCTGACAGAGCAAGCGTATGAAAACAAAATCGCCACCATCGTAGCGGCGATCCGAACATCGTTGATGTCAATTGACGCGTGAATGGCAACCGTCTCACATTATGACGCATCCTGCGCCTGTTGGTGCTCGGTATAAAACGTTTTATGTTCGATAAAGGTCACTGGCGTTTCGGCATAATAGTGGCTCCCTTTCATACTCACGGCCAGGCGGATTTGCGTCTCTTCGCTGCGTGGTGCTGGCAGAGAGACCGTCCAGGTCATGCCTTGTTCATCGCGGATTTGCATGGTTTGCGGTGCGATGTTTGTCAGGCCGATTTGTGCGCCTTCCAGGGGCAGCTCGCTGACCAACCGCAGCGTTAGCCGGTTGTTTTCGACGCCTTGCGATTCCAGTTTGAGTTTCATATCGCCATTTTCGAGCTGACAAAACCCGCTGGTATAACGGCAATTAGAACGGACCGCCAGCGGATAGCTTTGCCCTGGCTGAGCGGCTTTGGGCGTCTCAGACACACTGGCATCGACGGCAAAATAGGCGATCACCGCTAACACTGGCGCAACCAGCATCGCAATAACCACATGTTTATTGGTGAGTAAACGCGTGACCGTTGACATCATGCCTCTCCTTGGCTGGTCGTAACCAACAGTATAAAAGCCCCCGCAGGGGCTTGATAGGTTAACACGGGATTAGTGTGATTGCGCATCACCGGCTCCAGACGGCATACGAACGTGCTCGACCAAATCTTGCACCTCTTGCGGTGTTTCTTTGGTCATGCGCGAGACAATGATCGCCACGGCAAAGTTGCACACGGCCCCTACTGCGCCAAAGGCATTGGGCTCGATACCCAGTATCCAGTTGCTACCGAGGCTTTCTAAGTATGTCCAGTCAGAGATAAACAAAATCCCCTTGTGTTGGAATACGTAGAACAGGGTAACGCTGATCCCCGCGACCATACCGGCAATCGCCCCTTCTTTGTTAATGGTCTTGGTAAAGATCCCCATCATGAGTACCGGGAAAATCGATGACGCGGCTAAGCCGAACGCCAGTGCCACCGTCCCGGCCGCAAAGCCTGGTGGGTTGAGCCCTAAGTAGCCGGCCCCAGCAATGGCTAATGCCATAGATATCCGGCTTGCCAGTAGCTCGCCTTTTTCGCTGATATTTGGATTGACGACCCCTTTAATTAAGTCGTGGGATATGGCTGACGATATCGCAAGCAACAACCCGGCGGCAGTCGACAGTGCCGCGGCTAAGCCACCGGCGGCGACCAGGGCAATCACCCAGTTAGGTAGCTTGGCAATCTCTGGGTTGGCCAGCACCATGATGTCGCGGTCAACACGTAGCTCATTGGTTTCTGAATTCGAGGTGTATTGAATTTTCTGATCACCGTTTTTGTCTTCAAAGCCTAGCAGCCCGGTGGTTTCCCAGTTCTTAAACCAGTCTGGACGATGGTCATAGGCGAGGTTGTCACCGTTCGGTAGATTCACCGTGTCCATTAAGTTCAAGCGCGCCATTGCCGCCACCGCAGGTGCTGAGGTATACAAAATCGCGATAAAGAACAGCGCCCAACCGGCAGATGTCCGTGCATCACGCACCTTAGGGACGGTGAAAAAGCGAATAATAACGTGGGGTAAACCGGCCGTACCTATCATCAGTGACATGGTGTAGGCAAACATGTTGAGTGTACTACCCCGCACGGCGGTGGTGTATTCGACAAAGCCGAGTTCGGTCACCACCTGATCGAGTCGGTCGAGCAAGTACTGATCCGTCCCCGCCATGGTGCTACCTAAACCAAGCTGTGGTAATGGGTTACCCGTCAGTTTGAGGGAGATGAAGATTGCGGGAATAGTGTAAGCTAAAATGAGCACGCAATACTGAGCAATTTGGGTGTAGGTAATGCCTTTCATCCCGCCCATCACGGAATACATAAAGACAATGACCATCCCGATTAATAGCCCGGTGGAATAGTCGACTTCTAAGAAGCGGCCAAAGGCGACGCCCACCCCTTTCATCTGGCCGATAACATAGGTGACGGAGGCGATGATCAAACAAACGACGGCAACAATGCGCGCGGTTTTTGAATAGAAGCGTTCACCGACAAACTCTGGCACGGTAAACTTGCCAAACTTACGTAGGTAAGGGGCGAGCAACAGTGCGAGGAGGACGAAGCCGCCCGTCCAGCCCATCAAAAAGACCGAGCCCCCATAGCCCATAAACGCGATTAAGCCGGCCATAGAAATGAACGAGGCAGCTGACATCCAGTCGGCAGCGGTCGCCATCCCGTTCGCCACTGGGTTCACCCCGCCACCGGCGACATAGAACTCTTTGGTGGAGCCTGCGCGTGCCCAGATCGCAATCCCAATATAGAGGGCGAACGTGAACCCGACAACAATATAAGTAATGGTTCTTAAATCCATGTGTTAGTCCTCTTACTCGTCGTCCACGCCGAACTCGCGATCGAGTTTGCGCATTTGTTTGGCATACACAAATATGATGCCGAGGAAGGTATAAATCGATCCCTGCTGAGCAAACCAGAACCCAAGTTTGTAGCCACCAATTTGAATAGTATTGAGGGCATCCACGAATAAGATCCCACAGCCGAATGAGACAACAAACCAGACAATCAGCAGACTGATCATCAGTTTGACGTTTCTGTCCCAGTAGGCTTTCGCGTGTTCCTTGCTTTGAAACGCCATCGCCTTCTCCTTGTTTAGCACGTTAATGGAATGTTACTTGAAGACGATAGCAGGGGATGGACGAAGCGACATTGCAACTTTAGTCGAGCGCAGTCAGCGATAATGAGCGGAAAAAGCAGGGTTTTTGTGAGCTAGGTACGGCTGACTCGGGTTGAGCCAGCCAAGTCTTTCGCCAAAGGTCTAACTGAGGTGATAAAACTTTTGGATGCCTTCGAGTAAATTCGCAACGGCGACCGAGGCAAGGATCAGCCCCATGACGCGGCTGATAATCGACGCCCCCACATTCCCAATCACTTTGTGAATCACATTGGCGCCGAGGAGTAAGACCAAGGTCGCGACCAAAACAACAAACATCACCCCAGCGGTCACCGCTTGTTCCGCAATGGCATACCGATTGTTATCTGTGAGCATGACTACCGCCATCATGGCACCGGGGGAGGCAATAGAAGGGACGGCGAGTGGATAAACCGCGGTGGCGGCAATTTCTGCTTTATCAACGTCTTCACTCAGCATTTTGGCTTCTTGGCCGGGTTTTCCTTCACCGAAAATCATGGTGAGGGAAAACAATAGCAACACCAAGCCACCGGCCGCTTGGAATGCGGGTAACGGGATTTGCATGGCTTCAAGCAAAATCTGACCGACAATTAAAAAGAACAGCAAAATGGCAAAGGCAATTGCCAAGGCTTTCACCGCGACGCGGCGCTTTTGTTTGGCGGACATGTGGCTGGTTTGCGACAGATAGATGGGCACGCTACCGACAGGGTCGATCACGGCCCATAAAATCACGAATTGCGTAGCAAGAATACTTAACATAGGCGCTCCAAAGTCGGTGTCTAGAGCGCTAGCGTATCAAAGTTCGATATTAGATTGCTGCAATAAAATCACCGCCTGAGTGCGGTTTTTCACGCCCAGTTTGCGAAATATAGCCGTCATGTGGGCTTTAATGGTCGCTTCGGATACCGCTAAGTCATAAGCGATCTGCTTATTCAGCAAGCCATCGCAAAGCATTCGCAATACTTTGTACTGCTGTGGGGTGAGTGTGGCGAGTTTGTCAGATAAGCTTTCGCTCTCATCGTCTTCGCCGAGATTATCTGGAAAGCAGGGCGTGCCGTCGAGCACTTGGGTTAACGACTGTACCAACGCACGCATATCGCTGGATTTAGGAATAAAGCCAAAGGCACCATGAGCGCGTACCTGACGGATCACACTCGGCTCTTCACTGGCAGAGATCACCACAATCGGTAGGGTGGGATATTGGTGACGCAGCGCAATCAGCCCTGACATGCCATTCGCGCCAGGCATTTTTAGGTCGAGCAGCACCAAGTCGACCTCAGCATCTCGCGCTAAGATCTGATTTAAACTGTCTAAGCTGTCTGCCTCTAGCAGGTTGGCTCCGCTTATCGCCATATGCACGGATTGAAAGAGGGCGTTCCGAAACAGTGGATGATCATCAGCGATAACGATGGTGTGTTGCGCTTCCATAATGCGGCTATCTTCCCTTTGTTTTCAATAAAGCTACCACCAGATATGGGGTTTATCAATTTTGTAACAAGAGAACTAAGAGATTGATCATTGCTCGCTTTTTACTTCATGTTTCAATCCATGCTGGCGTAGGTGAGTCATGAAAGCTTGAGGTGCTAAAAAGCCGGTAATGCGGGCTGTCGCATGACGCTCTCCATTGGGTAACCAAAAGTCGAGTGTGGGTAGCCCGGCCACGTCTTGGGTGCGCATTAACGCAAAATCATTAGGACGATTTTCACTCAGATCCACTTTAATGCGGTGCATGCGGCTGAGCTGCTGAGCCACAGCCGGATCCGTGAAGGTTTTTTGGGCGAATTGTTTACACGGAATGCACCAATCGGCGTAGTAATCAACCAAGGCGACTTGTTGATTAGCCGCGGCGCTGGCGAGCTCTGCATCAAGTGCTTCTTGCGAGTTGACGGTGATAAATGGCGGTGCGGTAGCAGGGGTTGTCGGTGGCACTGTCGCTTGGTGGGTTCGCGCAATATAAAGCGCACTGGCACCCAGTGCAGCAATCAATAATCCAGCAGCCAGCGTGAAGCGACGACCCGGTTTCATACTTGTTCCTTTTGCGGCAAATAGGATGAGTATACACACATACCATGATTCGCCTCGAAAAAGGAAATGATGACCTCAAGATGTGCTCACATCGTGAGGCACTGCCACATCAGTGGCAGTGCGTCGCCGACGCTTAGACGCGTTTTTTTGCGCGGCCTTGCACCGCCTTAAAACGTGGATTGGTTTTGCAAATGACGAACATGCGTCCGCGACGCCGAACGACTTGACAGTCAGGATGGCGTTGACGGGCACTTTTTAGTGAATTGACGACTTTCATGCCTGTTCCTTTTTGCGGCGACCGACTTGGCCAAACTTACGCGCAAAGTGGGCAACTCGGCCTTCTTTGTTCGTCGCTCGTTGCTTTCCGGTATACACCGGGTGTGAGGCGCTCGAGATATCCAGTGGATAGTAAGGATAGGTTTTGCCATCTTGCCACTCGATGGTACGTGATGTTTGTAAGGTTGAGCCGACAATAAAATAGGCGTCAACGCTGGTGTCATGAAAAACGACAGAACGATATTCGGGGTGGATATTGGCTTTCATAACGACTCCCTATTGTTTGTTATGATATAACATAACACTTACTAAGGAGGATGAAAAGTCCATCAGTGTCTAGGTGAAAGATCTCAATTTCTGAACTTTTTGTTGTCAGTTCGCGAAAAGTGTTACTTTTTCTTACCTGAATCAACATGCGCGTGACTGTATCTGGTTAGGATTTGGCCATGGTGCTGAGCGCGGTTGCTCACATCTCCCACCAAGGATGGTGCTTATCGGTGGTGGTAAGCAGACGGAGGAATCGTCATATCGTATCTACGCCCTAATACGCCATGTGCGTGCCATAAGACAATGAATGCATGTGAACGGGCGTGTGGGGACGTCTATCCAAAGTAGGAGAAAGTTATGTTCTTGGTTGAGTTATTAGTGGTACTCAGCTGCATCTTAATCGGTGCCCGTATCGGCGGCATTGGTTTAGGTGTGATGGGCGGGGTCGGGCTCGCGGTACTCAGTTTTGGTTTCGGTTTGCAACCCACGCATCCACCTATCGACGTGTTGCTGATGATCATGGCGGTGGTCGCCGCTGCAGCAACCATGCAAGCTGCAGGTGGCTTGGATTTTTTAATTAAAATTGCCACCAATATATTACGTAAAAACCCACGTCACATTACCTTTGTTGCCCCTTTAGTGACTTATGTCTTCACCATGATGGCGGGAACCGGACACGTTGCCTATTCGGTATTGCCGGTGATTGCTGAAGTCAGTCGCAAAAGCGGCATTCGTCCGGCTCGCCCTTTGGGTATGGCGGTCATTGCCTCGCAATTTGCGATTGTAGCCAGCCCCATCGCGGCAGCGGTGGTTGCATGTGTGGCCTTTTTGGAGCACAAAGGGATTACGCTCACTGATGTACTGTCGGTCACCATTCCTAGCACCTTTATCGGCCTTGCTTTGGCGTGTGTGATTGTTAATAAGCTAGGTAAAGAGCTTAAAGACGATCCTGAATATCAACGTCGCCTGCAAGACCCTGACTTTCGTCGAGAAATGGAAGCGGATTTGGCGGTGGAAGATATCGAAGTCACGCCGGAGGCGAAGAAATCGGTTGGCTTGTTCTTATTTGGTGCCTTAGCCGTGGTCATAATGGGGGCATTCCCAACCCTGCGCCCGGCCTTTGATGGCGAGCCAATGGGGATGGCGCATACCATTGAAATCGTGATGCTGTCAGTGGGTGCATTGATCATTTTGACCTGTAAGCCGGACGGTAATGCGATTAGCCAAGGCTCGGTATTCCATGCTGGGATGCGCGCCATTGTCGCTATCTTTGGTATTGCGTGGCTAGGTGATACCTTGATTGGTGGCCATGGTGAGATGGTGAAAGAGGCGGTGTCTGGCTTGGTAGAAATGGCGCCATGGACATTTGCGTTTGCGCTGTTCGCCTTGTCAGTGATGGTGAACAGTCAAGGTGCGACGACAGCGGTATTGGTGCCGGTGGCGATTACCTTGGGGCTGCCACCCTCGATGATCATTGCGACCTTTGTGGCCGTCAACGGCTATTTCTTTATTCCTAACTACGGGCCTATCATTGCCTCCATCGACTTTGACCGAACCGGCACCACGCGGATTGGTAAGTACATTTTTAATCACAGCTTTATGGCACCAGGCTTGCTGAGTATGGTGTTCAGTATCGCTTGTGGCTTGCTGATTACGCAGGTGCTGTAACGGCGGTTTACGGTATAAAAGAAGGGCGCTGTCAGCGCCCTTTGTTGTCTCTATCGGTCGTCGGTGTCTGTTGTGAGTGACCCACTACGATGACTGACCCACTACGCGTTAAAACGTTTACCGCGATACTTAGGATGCATCAGGTTTTCAACCGAGAAGATCTCGTCCAGCTCCCCCTCGGTCATTAAACCGCGTTCGAGCACCACTTCTTTAACGCTCTTACCTGTTTCAGCACAAATCTTACCGACAATATCGCCCTCGTGGTGGCCGATAAAGGGGTTAAGATAAGTGATGATGCCAATCGAGTTATGCACATAGTGCTCGCACACCGCTTGGTTAACGGTAATCCCGCTCACACATTTTTCACCGAGATTGCGGCAACCATTGGCTAAAATCGAGATAGACTCAAACAGCGCCTGCCCAATGACGGGCTCCATCACGTTAAGCTGGAGCTGACCGGCTTCGGCGGCAAAGGTGATGGTGGTGTCATTCCCCATTACCCGGTAGCAAACCTGGTTAACCACTTCTGGGATCACCGGGTTAACCTTAGCGGGCATGATGGATGAACCGGCCTGCATTTCGGGTAGGTTAATTTCATTGAGCCCCGCACGTGGGCCCGAGGAAAGTAGACGGAGGTCGTTACAAATCTTCGATAGTTTCACTGCCAGGCGTTTTAGCGCACCATGCACCATCACATAGGATCCACAGTCTGACGTGGCTTCAATCAAATCTTCGGCCGGGATACAGGGTAAGCCCGTGATTTCAGCTAGGCGTTTTACCGCCAGTTGTTGATAGCCTTCGGCGGCATTCAACTTAGTACCAATCGCGGTCGCGCCGAGGTTGACCTCTAACAGTAACGCTGCGGTGTATTTGATGTTTTTAATCTCTTCACGCAGTAGCACTGAGAAGGCTTTGAACTCTTGCCCGACCGTCATCGGCACCGCATCCTGCAGCTGGGTGCGGCCCATTTTGATCACGTGTGCATAGGCTTCGGCCTTGGCGTCGAATTCTTTTTGCAGATAATCAATCGCATCCATTAATTTTAGAATGCTGTTGTAAACGGCAATACGAAAACCGGTGGGGTAGGCACAATTGGTCGATTGGCTCTTATTGACGTGATCGTTGGGATTAATCACATCATAGTCACCTTTTTCGTGCCCCATCAGCTCAAGCGCAAGGTTGGCAATCACCTCATTGGCATTCATGTTGACTGACGTCCCAGCGCCGCCTTGAAAGACGTCCGAGGGGAATTGATCCATGCATTTGCCTGTTTGTAGGATTTGGTCGCAGGCTTTGATGATGTAATCGCCGACATCTGCGGGGATCACGCCGAGCTCTTGGTTTGCCATCGCGGCGGCTTTTTTGGTGTAAACCATGCCGCGTACGAAATCGGGGATATCAGAAATCCGGGTGCCGGAAATAGTAAAGTTTTCGATCGCCCGCAGCGTATGGATGCCGTAGTAGGCATCGGCAGGTACCGCGCGTTGGCCGAGTAAATCTTCTTCTAAACGGGTTGCTGTGGTTAGGGTTGAGGTTTCATTGGGTGTTATAATCGTCTGAGACATGCGTTGGCCTTAACATCAAGTTATTATAATGATTAAAACGTCGCCACAAATTTTGCTGTAGAATCCATTCCTCAGAGATTTTGGCTGGATGTATTATCTGTTACATCCTTTCAGCCGCCATTACAGCATATAATGCGGTGAAAAGGGCTGACCCCGGTCACAGCTGTAGCATGGCGCACAGACAAAATGCGCTTTCTTGCACTTTGATTCAAGGGCTAAATTCGGTTTCGTTGTTCGGCTTTTGGCGGATTTTGATGTTAGGATGAACAGTCCATTTCCAGCGCGAGGTGAATCGTGTTTCCAATCTTATTGCTGCTATTTATTCTGGTCCCAGTGATTGAAATCGGCCTGTTCATTCAGGTTGGTGGTTGGTTGGGATTGTGGCCAACACTGGCGCTGGTTTTGATCACCGCATTCGTCGGCGCCTCTTTGGTACGGAGTCAAGGACTGATGACTCTGGCTTCGGTGCAAGATAGGCTCAACCGCGGTGAGTTACCCGCCCAGCAAATCCTTGAAGGCGTGATGCTGGCCGTCGCCGGTGTGCTGCTGTTAACGCCAGGTTTCATGACCGATGCGATGGGGATGTTGGTGCTTTTGCCTGGGCCGCGAGCCGCGCTCGCCAAACAAGTGATGAAGCGCGTCACTGTGTCTCAAGCGAG
Organism: Salinivibrio sp. PR6; assembly: GCF_001995955.1. NCBI lineage: Bacteria > Pseudomonadati > Pseudomonadota > Gammaproteobacteria > Vibrionales > Vibrionaceae > Salinivibrio > Salinivibrio sp. PR6. Next base: position 50,393 of record NZ_MUFA01000016.1, read on the forward strand.
CTTTAGCCAAGGTAACTTCCATCAAGGGGGCAATACGCAAGGTCCTTTTGGGGAGGATCCGTTCCGTCGCGGAGGCCGTGGTGAGGATGGCAATACCTTTGAGGGGGAATATGAGCGCAAAGATGACGACGATGATGACCATCGCCTGCGCTAAGCCATGTCGGGGTTAAACCCAGCCAAAAGGCCGCATGAGGATGCGGCCTTTTTCGATCATGGCGTCCCGCTTACTCGGTGAGCTCGGGGCGCTGACGGTATTGGTCGAGTGATGCTGGGTTATCCAGCGCACTTAACTGCGCCACGTCTTGGCCATGGACCACATCGCGCACTGCCAACTCGGCCAGTTTCCCTGACTTGGTGCGTGGAATATCGCTCACCTCGGCAATTACGGCGGGAACGTGACGCGGCGTGCACTGGGTGAGGATGGTTTTTTTGATGGTTTGCTTGAGTGACTCATCCAGTGTGACTCCGGCGGCGAGTTTGACGAACAGCACCACGCGGACATCATTTTGCCATTGCTGACCAATGACCACCGAATCCATGATCTCGCTAAGCTGATTCACATGGCGATAGATTTCCGCCGTACCAATTCGTACCCCGCCTGGATTTAATACCGCATCAGACCGGCCATAGAACACCATACCACCTTGTGCAGTCAGGCGTACATAGTCACCATGAAACCAGATATCATCAATCTTGTTCCAATAGGCATTGTGGTAGCGGCTGCCATCGGTATCGTGCCAAAAGCCAACCGGCTGGTTGGGGAAGCTATTACAACACACCAGCTCCCCTTTCTGCTCTTCAACCGCTTGGCCTTGGGCGTTAAACACTTGTACATCGAGCGCCAAGCCTCGCTTTTGGCTTTCGCCGCGATAAACCGGTGACAGTGGGCTGCCAAGAACAAAACAGCCACAAATGTCGGTGCCGCCCGCAATCGAGCTTAACTGCAGATCGGACTTTATCTTTTGATAGACATAATCAAACTGCTCGGGCGCAAGTACCGAGCCGGTCGAACATAGGACGCGTAGCGACGCCAGCGAGTAATCATCTTTTGGCGCCACCCCTTGTTTTTCCAATGCCTCTAAGTATTTCGCCGCCGTGCCAAAAAGGGTGAGCTGGTGCCGCTCGGCCAGTCGCCAAAGTACTCCCGCATCCGGATAAAACGGCGAGCCATCATAAAGCACCAAGGTCGCGCCACTTGCTAAAGCGCTGACTTGCCAATTCCACATCATCCAGCCGCAGGTGGTGAAATAGAAAAAGCGATCGCCGGGGCGTACATCCGAATGGAGCTGATGCTCTTTCAAATGATTGAGCAATATCCCCCCCACCGAATGAATAATGCACTTGGGCTTACCCGTGGTGCCGGAAGAGTACAGCACAAAGAGTGGGGCATTGAACGCCACGCGGGTAAAGCGAAGCGGCGGCGCGTCGTTAGTCAATAAATCTTGCCAATTATCCACGCCAGCAGGTAAAGAAGGTCGATCACCATCAAAAGGGATCACCACTAGGCGCTCAATGGCCGGTACGTTATCCACCACCTGCTGCGCTTTATTCAGGCAGTCATAAGTTTTGCCGTTGTAGTGGTAGTGATCGGTGGTAAACAGCACTTTGGGCTCGGTTTGGCCAAAACGGTCTAACACACTGTCGACGCCAAAGTCCGGTGAAGTTGAGGTCCAAATCGCGCCTAGTGCCGCGGTGGCAAGCATCGCAATCACGGTTTCCGGTAGGTTGGGTAAATAGCCGGCAACCACATCGCCTGGTTGAACGCCTTGCGTATCTAGGTAGTGACGGATGGCCGCCACCTGATCGACGAGCTCACGCCAAGTGAGGGTGCGTGCTACCTCATGCTCACCGCTAAAAATCATCGCCGGTTGGTCGGCATATTGCTCTGCGTGCTTGAGCAGGTTTTCGGCATAGTTCAGACGTGCGGTGGGAAACCACTGGCTATCCCGATTAGGGTGCTCGGGGTCGATATCGCACACTCTCTCGCCCGGATCGCCGATCACGCCAGCAAATTGCCATAACTGTTGCCAAAAATCGCCGCTTTGGCGTACTGACCATGCATAAAGATCGTCATAGCCACTCAGCTGGGTGTCGTGATCTTGATTCACGGCACGGATAAACGCGGCGAGTAAGGTGTGGGTTTGACGTTCCTTATCCGGCGCCCACAACAATCCGTCTTTCATGTCCTCTCCTTAGCTCTTATCAGGGTGTGCCTGTATAAATGCATCCAGCGCTTGGCATTGTGATTCAATGCGCGTCAGGGTTGGGTAGGCCGTTAAATCAAACGCAAATCGGCGTGCATTAAACAGCTGCGCGACCAAACAAATATCGGCCAAATTGGGCGCTTCGCCGCCAATAAAGGGGCTGTCTAATCCTTGTAATTTGGCTTCCAAACCATCGAACCCTTGTTTTAGCCAATGGTGATACCAAGTGATTTTGTCGTCATCACTGTGGCCAAAGGGGCCGGTTAAGTATTGCAGAACCCGCAAGTTATTGAGTGGATGCACATCACAGGCAATGTCGAGCGCCAGTGATCGACACTGGGCTTTTTGCACTGGATCACTGGGGAGCAGTTTGACCTGTGGATAGCGCTCGTCGAGGTATTCGATAATGGCGAGCGATTGGCTCAAGGTGACATCGCCATCGACCAAGGTAGGCACTAAACCGGCGGGGTTGAGCGAACGATAGGCGTCGCTGTGCTGGTGTTTATCCAGCAGGGACACGGTTTCTCGTTGGTAAGTGAGGCCTTTAAGGCCAAGGGCGATGCGGACGCGGTAGGCCGCGGTCGACTTACTGTAATCATAAAGCAGCATACAAGCTCCTAGACGGCGTCAACGTCAAGCGCGCCTAGAGACTCTAGGCGCGCATCAAGGTTACTCCGGGATGTAACGGGTCACGGTTTGCTCAATGGCGCCGAAAATAGATGCCTCTTGGCTGTCGCGCATATCGATGGTGACGCTATCGCCAAAGGTCATAAACGGGGTTTTTGCCTCACCTTGGTCGATAATTTCCAGCATGCGCTTTTCGGCTAAGCAGCACGAGCCTTTGCTGCGATCGGTGTTGGACACAGTACCGGAGCCAATAATGGTCCCCGCACTGACATGGCGGCTTTTCGCCACATGGGCGACCAGCTCGGCAAAATCAAAGGTCATATCCACACCGGCGTCGGGTGACCCGAACCATTCGCCGTTGAGGGTGACATGCATCGGTAAGTGGACTTTATGATCGCACCAGTGATCGCCCAGCTCATCTGGGGTAACCGCCACTGGTGAAAATGCAGAAGCCGGCTTGGATTGGAAAAAGCCGAACCCTTTGGCAAGCTCGCCGGGGATCAGGTTGCGCAGTGAAACGTCGTTGACCAGCATCAGCAGTTTAATGTGTTGGCCCGCTTTGTCAGCATTAAGGTGCATGGGGACATCATCGGTGACGACGGCAAGCTCGGCTTCAAAGTCACAGCCCCATGCATCATCGACCAATTCAATCTCGTCACGTGGACCGAGAAAGCCATCAGACATGCCTTGATACATCAGCGGGTCGGTCCAAAAACTCTCAGGCATTTGTGCGCCGCGTGCTTTGCGCACCAGTTCAACGTGGTTAACGTAGGCACTACCATCCGCCCACTGATAGGCGCGGGGCAGTGGTGAGTCGCAGACAATGGGGTCAAAGGCAAAGGACTCACTGACTTGGTTGTCGTTGAGCGCGTCGTAGCGTTGAGTCAGTTTGGGCGCAAGTGTCGCCCAGTTATCGAGCGCCGCTTGTAGTGTGGGCGCAATATCGTCGGCGTGGACGGCGCGAGTAAGGTCACGAGAGACCAAAATCAATTTGCCATCACGTCCGTGTTTGAGTGAAGCCAGTTTCATTGCTTTCTCCTTCGCTATTCTGCGTCACTTGGCGTGCGCCAAGAGTAAACATAATCGGTCAGCTCGGTGGTTTTCGCCGCGTCGCCCATATCAAGTGGCATGCGGGTATCGATCATCACCGCCACTTCATCGGTCTCTTTTTTCTGATGCTTTTTGCCCGCGGCAAAGGCTTTTGGGTGAGGACCATGTGGGAAGCCACAAGGGTGTAAGGTCACCATGCCGGCATCAATGTTATCGCGGCTGAAAAAGTCACCTTGGTGATAGAAAAGCACCTCATCATAGTCATCGTTATTGTGGTAGAAAGGCACCTTCAGTGCGCCAGGATCGGACTCGATCGGGCGGGGGACAAAGGTACAAATCACAAAACCTTGCGCGACAAAGGTGGTGTGCGCCGATGGCGGCAAGTGATAACGATGGCTCATTAATGGGCGGATATCTCGCCAGTTGAGTCGGAACACGGTGAGGTTACCTTTCCAGCCCACCGCATCGAGTGGGTTGTAAGGATAGGTGACACGGTTAAGCTGCTGGCGCGATTTGATCATCACCTGCCAACTTTCGCTGTCGGATTGCTGGGCTTTAAAGCTATCGTCAATGCGTGCATGTTCTAACACCGCGGGGTCAAACACCGCATGTTCGCCGACAATGCCTCGTTCGGCGCTCATGTAGGAGCCGTGTGTCGCTTCAATCATCAACAAGGTGGTGGCCTCATCCGGCACCAGTCGCCAGCTGGTGGCGCGAGGAATGATCAAATAATCGCCTTTGCTGTAGCGCAAGTGGCCATAATCGCAATACAGTGAGCCTTCGCCCTGATGGACAAACAAGCAATCGTCGCCATCGCTGTTGCGCACCAGATAAGACATGGCGGTATCGGTGCGCCATAAGCGAACCTGAACGTTGGCATTGGATAACAGCACCGGCGCATCCATTGGCGACGTACCTTGAGTTTCAACTCGGTTGGTGTCAAAAGCATGCGGTCGCAATGGCCCTTCCCACTCGCTCCAGCCCGTCGGGGGATGGCGGTGATACATATGACTGGCCGGGCCAAAAAAGCCTTCCTTGCCACACTCGCGTTCGTAGGTTCCCTCGGGAAAGTCGCAGTGGGCTTGACGAGAGGCATCTCCTTCACGAATGGGGAATGAAAACCACTTTCGCATAACTCGCTCCTTGTGCTGGGCGGCCGAGCTCACTGGGACCGCCAAATAGTTTCAAAAGAAACAATCTATCTGTGTATACTAGCGATCAGAGACGAGAAAAAGCAACGTGGTGTTAACAAATATTTTACCTTGTGTGTTCAGTATTTTTGCCGCTTAAAAACCTTAAGTGTAAACAAAGCACTACCTTTGCATCTTATCGAAGCCTCTCGTAAAGTAGGCTATATGATTTCACTTGAAACTAATTGATATGACCCTTCCTCATTTAACGCTCGATAGCTTTTTGCCTTATAAGCTGGTTCACACGGCGGAGTTGGTGGCAGATAGTCTTGCGGCACGTTATGAAGCAGAGTTTGGATTATCGCGTCCAGAATGGCGCGTGCTGGCCTCTTTGGGGGCACGGGATGGCGTGATGGCGAAAGATTTAGCCGCAGAAACGCGGCTGGATAAAGTAAAAGTGTCGCGCTTGCTTACCCGTTTAGAGCAGCACCAGCTGGTAGAGCGACGCGCGTGCCAAGGTGATCAACGCGCCGCGTTAGTCCATTTGACCGACAAAGGCCGCACCCATTACCAGACCATTGTTCCCAAGGTGTTGGAGTGGGAAAAAGCCATGCTTGAGGGACTCAGTGCCGCGCAGTATCAAGCGCTTTATCAGGCGTTAGACGCTCTGCAGCACCGCGTTCATGAGTTGGCTCAGACGGGCAATGACGCCGCGAGTGTTTGACGGCGCAACACCACAGCATAGAGGTACGCCATAATACCCGCCAGCAGGTTGGCAATCGCGATGCCCGCAAACAAGCCATGGGTGCCGTTGACCATGCCGCCCAGCCACGCACAAGGTACTAAAAAGACAAACAAACGGACGAGGTTGCAGGCGAACGAATGCAGCGAACGCTTCATCGCATTCAGGCCGCCGACCAATAACATCAAGGTGCCTTGTAAGCCGTAACTTGCCGGGACCACCATTAAATAGTGGGCAATTTCTTGTTGCACCCGCACATCGTCACTGAATAAATTCGCAATCAAATCGATAAAAGGCCACAGCGACAAGTACAAGGCAAACTGGAACAAGATGGCAAATCGCATCGCGCTAAACAGCGCTTGAAAGGCCCGTTGATGGTATTGCGCACCAAAGTTTTGCGACATTAAGGGCGTGAGCGATGACGTCATCGCCATCATCACAATTAATAAAATGGCTTCAATACGCTGAGCGGCGCCATAGGCGGCAACGCTTTCTGTTCCCTGTGAGGCGAGCATCATCATTAAAATGGCGCCTGCGGCTGGGTTTAAGGCATTGGTCATTCCAGCCGGCATGCCAATTTTGAGGATCTGACGCACGTCAGTCGCTAGCTTGGTCCATTGCGGCGCCATCAGCAGTCGCTCACGGCGAATTAGTATACTCAACGCGGCAACTAATGCCCCCGCCCAACTGACGGCACTGGCGATGGCCGCCCCTTGCACTCCCAGTTCTGGAAATGGGCCCAAACCAAAAATCAGTAAGGGGTCGAGCGCTCCATTAATCAGGCCGGAGACCATCATGATTTTTGCTGGGGTTTTTGTATCGCCCGTGGCGCGGATAGCCGCGTTCCCTGCCATCGGCACGACGAGCAATGGAATAGTGAGATACCACACCTGCATGTAATCGTGGATTAATGGCAATAAGCTATCGCTTGCCCCCAACGCTGAGAACACCGGATTGATGGTGGCGGCTCCTAACCAACCGACGACCATCACCATGAGTACCGCCAAGATCAAACCATGACTCGAGACCCGCGCGGCATCTTGATGATCACCCTGGCCGAGTAATCGCGCGACCAAGGCGGCAATGCCGACCCCTAATCCTAGCGTGATGGAGTTAACTGCAAAGGTGATGGGAAAGGTGAAGCTCACCGCAGCGAGTGCTTCCGTGCCAAGCAGTGAAATAAAGAAGGTATCCACCACATTAAACATGATGATCGCGAACAGCCCAAATACCATGGGCACGGTCATCTTACGCAATGTGAGGTTGATCGGGGCGGACAGCAGCCCGTGTTTGTCGTTCATAATCGCTTATCACTGGGTTGGGACGGCTTACCCTAGCGGATCCTCACAATCGGAGAAAGTTGCCAGTCTAAAAAAACAAAAAAATTGCTGTAAAACCCTTGGGAAAGAAAAAGGGCGTCCCCACATAGGGAGTTACATCAGGAACCGGACGCATGTACGGCCTGTGTGCATACTTACTTCATCAAACGGAACATCATTACTAATTCAGGAGACGACCGATGAACATTCGTCCACTACATGATCGCGTTATCGTTGAGCGCCAAGAAGCTGAGTCTAAATCAGCAGGCGGCATCGTGTTAACTGGTTCTGCTGCAGAAAAGTCTACCCGCGGCAAAGTGCTGGCGGTAGGCAAAGGCCGTATTCTTGAAAACGGCAACGTGCAGCCATTGGACGTTCAAGTGGGTGACACTGTTATCTTCTCTGAAGGCTTTGGCACCAAGACGGAAAAAATCGAGGGTCAAGAAGTTCTGATCTTGTCTGAAAGCGACATCATGGCAATCGTTGAATAATTCATTTCACCTCCAATCAATAAATTAAGAAAGGAATAGAATCATGGCTGCTAAAGACGTTAAATTTAGTGACGACGCGCGTGCGAAAATGCTCGAAGGTGTGAATGTTCTGGCTGATGCCGTGAAAGTCACACTGGGCCCTAAAGGCCGTAACGTAGTACTAGACAAATCATTCGGTGCCCCAACCATCACCAAAGATGGTGTCTCTGTTGCCCGTGAAATTGAACTGGAAGACAAGTTCCAGAACATGGGCGCACAAATGGTGAAAGAGGTGGCGTCTCAGTCAAACGACGCGGCGGGTGACGGTACGACAACTGCAACTGTATTGGCGCAATCTATCGTCAATGAAGGCTTGAAAGCGGTTGCAGCGGGCATGAACCCAATGGATCTGAAGCGCGGTATCGATAAAGCGGTTGTGGCCGCGGTGGAAGAGCTGAAAAACCTGTCAGCGCCTTGCACCAGCAATAATGCCATCGAGCAAGTGGGCACGATTTCAGCGAACTCTGACCACACCGTTGGTAAGATCATCGCTCAAGCGATGGAAAAAGTGGGTCGTGACGGCGTGATCACCGTGGAAGAAGGTCAATCACTGCAAGACGAACTGAGCGTCGTAGAAGGCATGCAGTTCGATCGTGGTTACCTATCTCCTTACTTCATCAATAACCAAGAAGCCGGTAACGTTGAACTGGATAACCCATTTATCCTACTGATCGACAAAAAAGTGTCGAACATCCGCGAGCTGCTACCAACCCTTGAAGCGGTTTCTAAAGCGTCTCGTCCTCTGCTGATCATTGCAGAAGATCTTGAAGGTGAAGCGCTGGCGACATTGGTGGTTAACAACATGCGTGGCATCGTCAAAGTCGCTGCCGTGAAAGCGCCTGGCTTTGGTGACCGTCGTAAAGCGATGCTGCAAGATATCGCAACCTTGACGGCGGGCACTGTGGTTTCTGAAGAAATCGGCATGGATCTAGAGAAAGTGACGCTGGAAGACCTAGGTCAAGCCAAGCGCGTCACTGTCACTAAAGACAACACCACTATCGTTGACGGTGTCGGTGAGGAAGCGGCGATTGAAGGGCGTGTTGCGCAGATTCGCCAGCAAATCGAAGAAGCAACCTCAGACTACGACAAAGAAAAACTGCAAGAGCGCGTCGCGAAACTGGCTGGCGGTGTTGCAGTGATCAAAGTCGGCGCAGCGACCGAAGTCGAAATGAAAGAGAAGAAAGATCGCGTTGAAGATGCTCTGCATGCAACGCGTGCGGCGGTTGAAGAAGGCGTGGTTGCCGGTGGCGGTGTTGCCTTAATCCGTGCGGCGAGCAAAGTTGGCGAGCTGAAAGGTGACAACGAAGAGCAAAACGTCGGCATCCGTGTTGCACTGCGCGCTATGGAATCACCACTTCGTCAAATCGCGACTAACGCGGGTGATGAAGACTCAGTGGTTGCTAACAAAGTGAAATCTGGCGACAACCACTTTGGCTACAATGCATCAACCGGCGAATACGGTGACATGATTGAGATGGGCATCCTTGACCCAACTAAGGTGACACGTAGTGCACTACAGTTCGCTGCCTCTGTTGCGGGTCTGATGATCACGACGGAAGCCATGGTTACCGATCTGCCACAAAAAGACGGCGGTGCTGATATGGGCGCGGCTGCTGGTATGGGTGGCATGGGCGGAATGGGCGGCATGATGTAATCGCCTTTCCCTCAGAAATGAAAAACCCAGCTTCGGCTGGGTTTTTTCGTTGTGTGCTGCCAGAATCGATTTTAATCGTCAGTGTGTTGAAGTGGATGAGAATAAGTTCATCACGGCCACACCGGCAACAATCAGTGTCATCCCAATCACCGCCGGCGTATCGAGCTTCTGGTCGAACACCAACCAACCAATGAGCGCTATCAATGTCACGCCCGCGCCCGCCCATATCGCATAGGCGATGCCTACAGGAATGGCGCGTAAAGTGAGGGCGAGTAGATAGAAAGAGAAACTGTATCCCACTACCACTAATATCGAAGGAACGAGCTTAGAAAAGCCGTCACTGTTTTTGAGTGATGCGGTTGCAATCACCTCTGCCACAATAGCAAACCCTAGAAAAAGCCAATGCTTCATATCGATGACTCCCAAGTGAGAAACAGGTGAGCCATGCTACCAGCCAATTTTTATGATGTATGCCTCATTTTGAGTAGAGAAGAGTGAAAGACACGATCGGACATGTAAGCCAAGGTGAACACGAGCGGCAAAATATAGCAGGTAAAGTAGGCAAAATGTCTTACTCTGTACGCTTTTTGTTCAGGTGACATTTTTTTTGCAAAAAGGGGTTGCGGGAAAAACTGAGATCTCTATACTGCGCTTCCTGTTGACGGGGCAACGAGACGCAAGTCACGAAATGCCAACCACTCAGTCAACACGCTCTTTAACAATTTGACCTATGCAATCTGTGTGGGCACTCGTTGAGAATAGACAAAAAGATTTATTCGATGAACTGAGTGACCAAACGACAACTTTTACAGTGAAAAACTGAGATCTCTATACTGCTCTCTATACTGCGCTTCCTGTTGACGGGGCAACGAGACGCAAGTCACGAAATGCCAACCACTCAGTCAACACGCTCTTTAACAATTTGACCTATGCAATCTGTGTGGGCACTCGTTGAGAATAGACAAAAAGATTTATTCGATGAACTGAGTGACCAAACGACAACTTTTACAGTTGTTCGGCACAGTCAATTCGTTTGTCTCGTAAGAGACGAACAAAACAGTATTTATCGAGCCGTTTGTCTTTCCTTTTGGGAAAGCAAACACCAAAACTTAAATTGAAGAGTTTGATCATGGCTCAGATTGAACGCTGGCGGCAGGCCTAACACATGCAAGTCGAGCGGAAACGGCAGTATTGAAGCTTCGGTGGATTTACTGGACGTCGAGCGGCGGACGGG